>NZ_JBQSWC010000033.1:0-59805 GCF_052376775.1 Halomonas sp. AOP43-A1-21
CCGCAACGGGGCTCTTTTGCGATCTCACTCACCGTCTATTAGGAACCGCCCAGCGGTTCCGACGAGGAATTGCGGTGCCTCATGACCAGTAGAGGGCCATCCTTCCCCGCTTCTTCGCACAAGGCATATTCAGGCAGGTCATCGGCTTTGATGATCCCGCGAAGGAAGAAACAGAATTTTTTGAACGAGCCACCGCTTCCACTGCGTTCGTAAAGGGTCTTGAAAGCCCATTTAGCGCTATCCCTGCCTGCGGCACGGCGAGCCAGTCGGTAGATAAAGCGTCCTATGCCCGGCTCGATCAGAAAGTAGTCCCGGTGTACTGTAAGTACCTCCGGACGCTTGCCCTCGGTGACTTCTCGATAAATCCACTCCGGGGCTTCAATCTCGACAGAACTTATCTTCTTGGTGTCCGTGCGTGACAGAACACGATAGCGCGCGATCAGCCCCTCGGCTTCGGTTGTCCGGAACTTGCCGCTTTCGCGCACTGTCTTGATGGTAGTACCCCGCAACCGATCTAGCGCGGCTTCCACTCCCTTAACCTGACTACTACCGTTACCACGTCGGGCAAATCTGAGGATGTCGCTAACATGCAGCCGAAACACTCTCCCCGGCTTGCCACCCTTTCCTTCTCGATAGCGGTTCATAGCTTCGGTCAAGTGAGACACCATCATCAGCACAATGTCGTAGTCCCAAACGGAGGCCATTCCGTGCGCTCCTGCGGACACTTCCACGTATCCATCCGGCAGGTCGTAGCGGATCAGTTCTCCGGCTCGCTTGTCCTTCTTGGATAAACGGAACACGGCCACATCCATGACGCTGCGATTGTCGCGGCCGCCCACGTCATAAAGGCTGGGCGCAAAAAAATCTGGCTGAGCGTCGCCTTGTGGAGGCTTGCGGACAAGTGACAACGCTTTGTCCCGCTCTTTTGCCCTTTCCATCTGTTCATGCACGGTCGAGACGTTAGACGGTCTACCGCGTTCAGCAGCCGGAGTTCGGTCACTGTTCCGCTTCCTGATATTTTCAAGGCGTTCCAGTAGCCCGCCAGAGTCGCCTATTACCGCGCCTATGGGCTTAAGACCGCTGTTTCGGCTACTCATGCACGGCCCAACCGGAGCTGTATTAAGCCCAGTACAAGCGGTCTACTCGTAAATGTCGCCTGCAAGTTGGCCGCCACAATTCAGGCCCCCATTCCGGGACGAGGGGCCGAGCCGGAATGTTTGCACGCATCAATCCATGCCTCGACCTCGGCTAAATCCCACACGACCTTGCGACTACTAAGTGCGATGCGCTGAGGGAATTTTCCCTGCTTTTCAAAGTTGTAGATCGTGCGCTCGCACAGTGGAATCATCTCCAGCAGCTGCTTTTTGCTAATGAGAACTTTACTCACTCTCCTTAATTCTCTTTCCACACCGAATACCTCGTTTTGTCATCGCCCGAGGTTTAATTATTGCCCCACAATGCCGGTGATTTCCAGCAGTATAGAGAACTTTTTCTCAATAAAATCAATGCCTTAGTGTCCGTAAATTGTCCGCCTTTCAAAACAAAAACCTTCGCAATTCTTTGTTTTTCTTGGCACTTTATTTGACGCAGATAGCGAAAATTGCCTGTCCATATGGAATACGTTTTACGGACAAAAAAAAGCCCTCCGAAGTGGGCATTTCGCTACAAAATGCAGGTCTCAAGACTCCGAATCAGTCCTTGAGGCGGGGCTTCCTGATTGTCCACTCGTCAATCATGTCCGCCCAATCCTGTAGCATTGCCCGGCGCTGATCGCGGTACTCGGCCTTGTTGTAGATGGCTCGAACGCCCTTCTGTTCGTGCGCAAGGCACTTCTCGATCCAGTCAGTGTTATAGCCTGCCTCATGCAGCAGCGTGCTGGCTGTACGCCGCAAGTCGTGCGGTCCGAACTTGCCAAGCGACTGCCCTTCCTTCTGGGCCAGACGATAGGTCAGCGTGAGCACCTGATTGAGCGTGGCGCTGCTCATCGGCAAGTCCGAGTCATAGCGCGATGGCAGCACGTACTCCGAGCCGCCCGCGAAGGTTTTCAGAGCTATGAAAATGTCGAGCGCCTGCCTCGACAGGAACACCAGATGGGGATTGCGGCGCTTCATCCGCTCCTTGGGGATTGTCCAGAGCGCTTCGGTGAAATTGATTTCGCTCCACGTTGCGTTGGTCAGTTCGCTTTTGCGTACCATCGTCAGCAACAGCAACTTGGCGGCCGCGCGGATCGAAGGTGTGGTGCCAATGCGCTCCATGTACTGGTACATCAAGCCGATTTCATCGGGCGTAAGTGCTCGATCTCGCGGCTCAAACTTTGCAATAGTCGACGGGCGCACCAGATCGGCCGGGTTCTCAACCTTCTGGCCGCGTTCTATAGCCCAACGGAAGACCTGCATCACAATTTCGCGGCAAAGCACGGCCGTTGCCGGTGCCCCGCGCTCCACAATCGCATCAGTCAGCGCCCGTAAATCCTCATGGGTGATTTCTGTCAGCTTCTGGTTACCGAACTTCGGCTTAAGCTCGCGCTCGAAGGTAGCTCGACGCATATCGCGGGTAACGTCCGCCATTTGATAGCCGCGTAGCCATTTTTCGCCCCAAGCACCAAAGTTTTCAGCGTCCTTAACGCGGGCTTTGTCCCGCGCCTTCTCTTTGGCTGGAGATTTCCCTGCGGCGATCATCTTCTTGGCTTCGCCCAGCCGTTCGCGGGCTTCCGCTAGCGTGATCCCTCCGACACCGTAGCGGCCGAAGGTGATGGTCTCCTGCCTACCGTGGATCGAGTAGTTGTAGCGGAATGAAATCGAACCCGCTGGCGTGATGGCCACGTAGAGGCCGTCACGGTCATTCACTTTGTAGAGCTTGTCCTTTGGCTTGAGGTTGCGCAGCTTGGTATCGGTCAGCATGGTCGGGTTAGGTTTCCTCTCAAAAATACCATGCTCAAAAAGCCCCACAAATTCTCAAAAAATATCTTTAAGAACAATGTGTTACCTAAATTCAATACCATGAACACCCCATCAGGGGCGGCATGGTATCGAGTGCCGAACATGGCATCAGGTTCAAATCGTACCATCTACCATGCCATAGAAACGGGGTGCTTGGCGATGCGAAAATTTGCCAGACATTGCTACGCCAAGAACGAAAAAAGCCCGCAATTATGCGGGCTTATGGGTGTTTTAATGCTCTTTGGTGCCAGTCTATGCCGGACGTGGGATCACTCCCACTCAATAGTAGCAGGCGGCTTACTACTCACATCATAAGTCACCCGCGAAACCCCACCCAACTCATTGATGATGCGGTTGGAAACGGTCTCCAACAGCTCATAGGGCAGGTGCGCCCAGCGGGCGGTCATGAAGTCGATGGTTTCTACCGCGCGGATGGCGATGACCCACTCGTAGCGGCGGCCGTCGCCGACGACGCCTACCGATTTCACCGGCAGGAACACGGCGAATGCCTGACTGGTTTTTTCGTACCAGCCGGAGGCGCGCAGTTCTTCGATGAAGATGGCGTCAGCTTCACGCAGAATGTCGGCGTACTCTTTCTTCACTTCACCCAGAATACGCACGCCCAGGCCCGGCCCCGGGAAGGGGTGGCGGTAAACCATGTCGTAGGGCAGGCCGAGTTCCAGGCCGAGTTTGCGCACTTCATCCTTGAACAGCTCGCGCAGCGGCTCGACCAGCTTAAGTTTCATGGTTTCCGGCAGGCCACCCACGTTGTGGTGGGATTTGATCACATGCGCCTTGCCGGTTTTGGAGGCAGCGGATTCGATCACGTCCGGGTAGATGGTGCCCTGGGCCAGGAACTCGACGCCTTCAATCTTGCTGGCTTCTTCATCGAACACATCGATGAACGTGTTGCCAATGATCTTGCGCTTGGCTTCCGGGTCTTTCTCGCCTTTTAGCTTGCCCAGGAACAGGTCTTCAGCGTCTACACGGATGACCTTCACGCCCATGTGCTTGGCGAAGGTTTCCATTACCTGGTCGCCCTCTTGCTTACGCAGCAGGCCGTTATCGACGAATACGCAGGTCAGCTGGTCGCCAATCGCTTTGTGTAGAAGTGCTGCTACTACAGAAGAGTCCACGCCGCCGGAGAGGCCGAGCAGTACGTGACGGTCGCCTACCTGCTCGCGTACGCGCTGTACCTGATCTTCGATGATCTGGGCAGGCGTCCACAGCTTTTCGGCTTTACAGATATCCAGCACGAAGTGCTCAAGAATCCGCTGGCCTTGCAGCGTGTGAGTCACTTCCGGGTGGAACTGTACGCCGTAGAACTGCTTCTCTTCCCAGACCATCGCCGCAATCGGGCAGCTGGGTGTGGAGGCAGTGATGGTGAACTCGGCAGGCGCCTTGGCTACCTTGTCGCCGTGGCTCATCCATACGTCCAGCAGGGCTTTGCCGGTGGCGGCGTCTACGTGGTCTTTGATGTCTTTGAACAGCACGTTTTCAGCGTCAATGCTGATTTGCGCGTAGCCAAACTCGCTCTTGTTGGAGCCTTCCACCTTACCGCCCAACTGCTCGGCCATGGTCTGCATGCCGTAGCAAACGCCAAACACGGGCAGGCCCATTTCGAACACGCACTGCGGCGCACGCGGGGAATCCAGCTCGGTCACGGACTCGGGGCCACCGGCCAGGATGATGCCGTTGGGGTTGTACTCGCGGATCTCTTCTTCGGTAATATCGAAGGCGCGAACCTCAGAAAATACGCCGATTTCGCGTACCCGGCGGGCGATCAGCTGGGTGTACTGTGAGCCGAAGTCGAGAATCAGGATCTTGTGAGCGTGGATATCATTCATGGCGGTGTCTCGAGTAAGCAGTGGAGGTGCTGCTGGTAAGGCTAAAAAGCAAGCGGCGGGGCAAAGCCCGCCGCCATTCAACTAAAAGCGCTGGTTAGCTCACCCGGTAGTTGGGAGCTTCTTTAGTGATCTGCACGTCGTGAACGTGGGATTCGTTAAAGCCAGCACCGGTAATCTGGACAAATTCCGGCTTGGTGCGCATTTCCTGAATATCGCGGCAGCCGGTGTAGCCCATGGAGGCGCGCAGCCCGCCCATCATCTGGTGAACGATGGCGCTCATCATGCCTTTATAAGGTACGCGGCCTTCGATGCCTTCGGGCACCAGCTTCTCGGCACCGGCATCCTTATCCTGGAAGTAGCGGTCGGCGCTGCCCTGGTTCTGCGCCATGGCGCCCATGGAACCCATGCCACGGTAGGCTTTATAAGTACGCCCCTGGAACAGCTCGACTTCGCCCGGCGCTTCTTCGGTACCGGCCAGCAGGCCGCCGACCATTACGGCACTGGCGCCAGCGGCAATTGCCTTGGCCAAGTCGCCAGAGAAGCGTACGCCACCGTCGGCAATCAACGGAATGTCGTACTCTTTAAGCGCAGCGGCCACGTTGGAAACCGCGGTGATCTGCGGCACGCCCACACCTGCCACAATACGCGTGGTGCAGATGGAACCCGGGCCGATGCCTACTTTCACGCCGTCAGCACCGGCTTCGGCCAGTGCTTTAGCAGCGGCGGCGGTAGCGATGTTGCCACCGATCACCTGAATGTCCGGAAAGTGTTCTTTGATCCAGCTAACGCGGTCGATAACGCCTTGGGAATGGCCGTGAGCGGTATCGACGATGATGACGTCAACGCCAGCTTCGGCAAGCGCAGCAACGCGGTCCGGGGTTTCCGGGCCGGTACCTACGGCAGCGCCTACTAATAGGCGGCCATCGCTGTCTTTAGCGGCCATCGGGTAGGTGCGGGCTTTTTCGATATCCTGGAAAGTCACCAGGCCACGCAGATGGAAGGCGTCATCGACAATCAGCATTTTCTCAATGCGGTGTTCGCGCATTTTGGCTTTGCTGGTTTCAAGGTCGGTGCCTTCCTTAACGGTAATCAGCCGCTCACGCGGGGTCATGATATCGGCCACGCTGTCGCCGACGTTCGGCTGAAAGCGCATATCACGCTCGGTCACGATACCCACCAGCGTTTCGCCTTCCACCACCGGGAAGCCTGAGAAGCCGTACTCTTTCGCCATCGCGAGAAGGTCTTCAAGCTTGGCCTTGGGGCTAACGGTGACCGGGTCTTTAACAATGACGCTTTCGTGCTTTTTGACCTTGCGGACTTCGGTAGCCTGCTGGGTCATGGTCATGTTCTTGTGGATGATGCCGATGCCGCCTTCCTGAGCCATCGCAATCGCCAGACGCGCTTCGGTCACGGTGTCCATTGCAGCAGAAACGAGCGGGATATTAAGCGAGAGATTGCGGGTCAGGCGGGTTTTGAGACTGACATCCTTGGGGAGGATATCGGAGAAGCCAGGAACGAGAAGTACGTCATCGAACGTAAGCGCTTCTTGGGCCATACGTAGCATAGCGGCAACACCCAATGTGATGTGGGAAGAAGGGGCGTGAAAAGTTAATCCCCCATTATAGCGTTTTGAGGGGCGCCCCAGCAATGTCGTCACGCTGCTGAATTTATACCTATGGCTAATAAGCCATGTGCGTTTGCTGTTAAGTCACTGCCTTACGCCTGACGGGAAAACGCGTGATGATCCGTGTTTTATGTCATGCGCCGACTACTGATGCGCGCTAAGCCAGTATTGAATAGACGCATCCGAGACGATGCCTTGCTCAGAACCAATGCGCACTACGGCTTCCTGCAGGGCAAGTGCTAGCGCCTGTTGATGGCAATGTGCCAAAGAGCGAATCATGCGCGAAATACGCAGGTGATTATGCCCTCCCGCCTTGAGCCAAATATGTTCGCGCATATTAAGTCCCGGCTGGGCGGTGATCGTAAACCCATCTCGCGCCAGGCCTAAAAAGCTCAGCATCACATCCAGCGACGTTCGCTGGCGTTCACGTAACGCGCTATCGTCTTTAAAGGCATCCCTTTCAATAACCGTTAGCGGGGGCGCAAAACCATTAAAACGGCCAACCTCGGGAATCGGAAAAAGCCACTGAATATAGTCGTGGGTATGCTCCAGCCAGAAAGGCGATAAGGCCCAGATAGCATCGATGTAGCGCCCCTGATGATCCGTTGCCTCGCCACGGTAAAAATCGATAAGCGGTGTGGTGTGGTGGCTCATGGCATTTCCTCGTGCTCGCCTTGGGTAATACAATGATATTGTGTAATAACATCGCCATGTTACGCGGTTAGCCGCAAAGATACCTGAACCCCAGTGCAAGGGACGACCATGAACCCAGCAACATCCACCGCCCTTTCTGTCAGCGAGCTAAACAAGCAGGCCCGCCAGGCGCTTGAGCGCGATGTGGGCGAGGTGTGGGTGGAAGGCGAGCTTTCTAACGTTTCGCGCCCGGCCTCGGGGCATATCTACTTCACGCTTAAAGATGACCGCGCCCAGGTGCGCTGCGCGCTGTTTCGTCAGCGGGCGCGCTTTGTGTCGGCGCCCATGCGCGATGGTGACCAGGTAAAACTGCGCGGGCGGGTGTCGCTGTTTGAGCCACGCGGTGACTACCAACTGATTGCCGAAGCCGTGCAGGCGGCAGGGCTTGGCGAGCTGCTGGCCGCGTTTGAGCGCCTCAAAGCCCAGCTGGACGGTGAAGGCGTGTTTGCCAATACGCGCACCCTGCCCTTTCCGCCGCGCAAGATTCTGATTTTAAGCTCGGCCACCGGCGCGGCCATTCGCGATGTGCTGGCCGTTTTGGCGGCTCGTTGGCCCTTGGCGGATGTCACACTAATCCCGGTGCCAGTGCAGGGTGTGGAAGCGGCACCGGCAATGATCGCAGCACTTGGGCTACTCAACCGCCAGGCACGGCTGGACCCTGAGCGCGATGTGGTACTCATCACCCGGGGCGGCGGCAGCCTGGAAGATTTATGGGCGTTTAATAACGAACATTTGGCCCGGGCGATTTTTCATTCACGCCTGCCAGTGATGTCGGCGGTAGGCCACGAGGTGGATGTCACGCTCGCGGATTTTGCCGCCGATGTTCGCGCCCCAACCCCTTCGGCCGCCGCCGAGCGCCTGGTGCCGGATCAACACGCTTTGAAGCGCCAGTTGGCTGACCAGCAAAGCCGCCTGCACCGCGCCATGCAGCGCCGCTTGGAGCGCGATAGCCAACAGCTGGATAGCCTGCGTGCCCGGCTCAGGCACCCCGGCGAGCAGTTAAACCGCCAGCGCCAGCACGTGGCAACGCTTGCTCAGCGTTTAACTCGCGCCATGCAGCAAACCCTTGCCCAGCAGCAGGCACGGGTAACGCAACTGGGCAAGCGCTTGGCGAGCCAGGACATGGCGCGCCTGCACCGCGCCGAAAGCGAACGGGTGAGTCAACTGAACCGCCGTCTGGAAAACGCCATGCAGCGCCAGCTTCAACGCCAGCAGGCGCGTTTAACCAGTGCGGCGCGGGAGCTTAATGCCATCAGCCCGCTGGCGGTGCTGGGCCGGGGCTATGCGATTGCTCAGGATGACAAGGGCCAGGTCGTGCGCCGTGCCGAGGAGACCCAGCCAGGTCAGAAGCTCTCGCTACGCTTGGGTGAAGGCAGGCTGAGTGTTGAGGTAAAGCGGCGGTTTAAGTAAGCAGCCCGAGACCTTAGCTTGCTATACAGGCGGCGGTGTTAGTGAAAACAGCCCTGGATTCGACCGGGCCTCGGCTTGAATAGCCTCATCAATCGGCGTGTCGTAGGTCTTGAGTAGATATCCCAGCACCGAGTAGAAGCCGACCATGGCCATCAGGTCGATCACGGCCTTACGCCCTATCGCCTCAGCCAACGCTTCTTCCTGGTGGCTTGCCAGCATACGCTCGTCGAGTAGCGCATCCACTGCGTTAACAATCAGGCCATCAACGCCATCAATCGCTTCCGGCACGCCACGAATAGCGTCAATCCGCGCCTCGGAAAACCCTAGCGCCAGCGCACGGCTGATATGGTGCGCCCACTCATAGGCAGACCCCAGGCGAAAGCCTGCACGCAGAATCACCACCTCGGTTAACTCGGGGCCCAGGGCATTGTCCTTCACCACGTGCTGCCGCAACGGCGCCCAGGCATTTAGCAGGGCCGGATGGTGCGCCATGGTGCGGTAAACGTTCAAGCGCCCGGCAAAACCTTCGCGTAATTCCGCAGACTCTTCTGGCCAGTCGGCATCGGTCATCGGCGGGCAGGGTGACTGCTTCATCGTGGTATTTCCTCTTGGATTATTTGGCTATCGCGCCAGGTTATTCGGCTATTGCGGCGTCAACCGCTTGAGTGATCCGCTCAATGAGTAGATCGATCTCGTCCGCCTGGATGGTATATGGGGGTGCAAGCAGCACATGATCGCCATACACGCCATCAATGGTGCCGCCCATGGGATAGCTGATCAGGCCGCGTGCCATGGCCTGGCGTTTAATTTTGGCGTGAATCTTTCGAGCGGGGTCAAACGGGGTCTTTAGCTCGCGGTCGGCCACCAGCTCAATGCCCCGAAACAATCCCCTACCCCGAATATCGCCTACGTAAGGTGATGCACCCAGCGCCGCTTCAAGACCGCTTTGCAAGCGCGCGCCCATGGCGTTTACATTCGCCAGCGTTTCAGGCCGCGCGATGATCTCGACAACCTTATTCGCCGCAGCCGCCGCGACCGGGTGGCCAAGGTACGTATGCCCATGCTGGAAAAGGCCGGAGCCGTTGGCGAAGCTATCATAAATAGCGGAGGACAATAGCACAGCCCCAATCGGCTGGTAGCCGCCGCCCAGGCCTTTGGCCACGGTGAGAATATCGGGCGTGATGCCGTCCTGCTCGCAGGCGAACATGGTGCCCGTGCGCCCCATTCCGCACATGACTTCATCGAGAATCAGCAACACGCCGTACTGATCGCAGATTTTCCGCACCCGCTTGAAGTAATCCGCCTCAGAGGCCACGGCGCCAAGCGTAGCCCCCACCACGGGTTCGGCCACAAACGCCATCACGCTTTCAGGGCCCAGCTCGAGAATCCTGGCTTCAAGCTCATCGGCAAGCCTTGCGGCATACGCCTCAAAAGATTCGTCGCTTGCCTTGTCACGATAGGCATAACAGGGCGAGACATGATGGGTTTGGGGCAAAAGCGGCTGGAACTGCTGCCTACGCATGGCGTTGCCGCCGGTGGCAAGCGCGCCCAGGGTATTGCCGTGATAGCTCTGGCGCCGGGCGATAATATGCCGCCGCTCTGGCCTGCCGGTTTCAACGAAATACTGGCGGGCCATTTTTAACGCGGCCTCTACCGCTTCTGAACCGCCGGAGACTAGGTAAACGTAATCCAGGCCATCTGGGGCCAGGTTCACCAGCTTCTCGGCCAGTTCCTCGGCGGCGTCCGTAGTGAAAAATCCGGTATGGGCGTAGCAGAGGTTATCAATCTGGGCGCGCATGGCCGCCAGCACTTCCGGGTGGCCGTGCCCCACACTCGTCACCGCCGCCCCGCCCGAACCATCCAGGTAGCGGCGCCCTTGGGTATCAGTGATATAGACGCCTTGCGCTGACGCCGCGTGCGGCAACGCCTGGCCAATACTGCGATGAAGAATACGCGCCATTATTATCGTTCCTTTTCAAACGCTACGTTCAGCGCAAGAGTGGCACGTTCCAACCCATTAATGCAACAATACAATCATTATATAATTTATTAAAACAAACGGATCATTGTTTTCGTTGAAAAGCCGCGTTTACACTCGTGCGCAATCATCTCAAGCCCTAGGCGTGTTAAGAGGCACCTTCCTATGCCACAAAGCCCTGTTTCACAGAGCGATCCGCTAAGAGAGCAGATCATTGCTCAGTTCGATGGTATGTCAGCCCAGCTGCAACAGGCAGCGCGCTACGTGCTTGAGCATCCGGAAGAAGTGGCCTTGGTGTCCATGCGCGAATTGGCGCGTTTGGCGGCGGTTCAGCCAGCCACCATGACGCGGCTTGCCAAAGTGCTGGGCTTTCAGGGCTATAACGAAATTCGCGCCCACTACGCACAAACGGTGCGTCAGCGAAACGATGGCTTTGCGGCGAAGGTACGCCAACGCGATGCTCAGGCGGCGAGCCCCCCAGGCAGTGATATCGCCTATCACATGTTGCACGGGTTAAGCGCCCAGATGGCAGCGCTCTGCGAGCCCGAGCAGCTCAAGCGCTTAACCGCCATGGCCGAAAGGCTCGCGGCGGCCAAAAAAGTCTATGTGTTGGGGTTACGCTCAAGTCATGTGGTGGCCTGGCATTTTCATTACGTGATGTCACTCTTAGGCGAGCGCTCGGTTCATCTTGATGGCCCTGCCGGAACGGGCGGCGACGCCTTGATTCGTGCAAAACCGGATGAGGTGGTGCTGGTCGTATCCATAAAACCCTACGCGCTGGATACGCTGACGCTTGCGCAGCTGGCAAAAGAGAAAGGCCTGTCTATTCTCTCGATTACCGATAGTGAGGTATCACCGCTGGCGGGAATTTCCGAGCATACGATTTACTGCGCCACGGAGAGCTACAGTTTCTTTCACACACTGGCCCCTGCCCTGGCCGTATCGGAAGTGCTCTGTACGCTGCTGGCCGAGCTCGATCGCCCTTCGGCATTGAAAGCCCTGCAGGACGCTGATGATCACCTGGCTCGTTTTAATACCTACTCAAATACGCTCCCTAGGCGGGAATGAGCAGTATCGCTTTAGCCAGCGTTGGCGCTGCGAAAGTACCTGCGAAAGTACCTGCGAAAGTACCGCACATAAAAAAGTGCCCGGCCTGGGCCGGGCACTACTTTTCATAAGAGGATAACGCTTACCGCTTACGGGGCTTTATTGGTACCTGAGCCCTGGGTGTTGCCGGAAGGCGTGTTCGAGCCCGCCAAGCCTGGTTCTCTAACGCCCTTTGAGGTGTCCGGCGTGGTGCCGGTAGTGCTTGAGCTAATGCCTGAGGCCGAGTTATGGCCTGGAGCCTGGCTGCTGGACGAAGGGCTTCCCGGCGTGGTGGAGCGAGACATTGACTGATCGTTATCGCTGGACGATGAATGCTGATTACCATGCGTATCGTCTTTCATATGCTCCGCCTTTTCATGGATCTTATCCTGGGCTCTATCTACCTGCTCCTGCCCCGCTTCCGCCGCTCTGTGCAGGGCGCGATCACGGTATTCGCCCATGTATTCATCCTCTTTGCGCGTGGTCGGAAACAGGCTTGCCAAGGCAGCGCCCAGAGCAACGCCTAAGGCGCCTACCACTAGCGGATGCTCCTGAACAAAATCAGATGAACTACTGCCCATGTGGCGGGCGCGTTCAGACATGTTGTGAAGATGATCCCGCGTACCGTGCTGAAGGTGGGATGTAGAATCGCGCATACTGCCTCCCATATGCTGTGCCTTTTCGCCAAGATGATGCGCTTTATCACCTATCTGATGCGCAACGTCTTTGGCTTTTTCACTGAAATGATGGGCTTTATCTTTGGCGCCCTCTTTCACGCTGCTCATCCGGCCTTTGCTATCGCCATGGGGCTCAGGGTTACCGGCGACGTAGCCTGGCGTACTGGTATAGTTCTGCGTACCGCCATGCGTATGCGTGCCTTCATGAACGGGAACACCCGGCGAGCCGTGAGAGCCGCTATATCCGGTAGACGCATGCTCATCCATATAGTGATGCGACGGTCCACGCTGATAGCGATGCCCCTGGTTCGGATTACGCTGGGCCATCATCAGCCAGCCAAGACCCGCAGTAGTCACTAAAAAAGGCACTGGGTTTTGCTTGATGGTATTACCCAGGTTGGACACAAACTCGTTGGCGCCACCTTGCCGGATATACTCATAGGACGTATTGAAAAGCTGCTGAGGAGAGAAGCGTTCCTCGATTTCGTGCAGAGTGGAGTCAAGGCGTTCACGCGAACGATGGATATCCTTTTCGATCTCTTCCGTACTTCGATGATCGGGGCGATGATCATGGCGCTCATCGTGAGTATGGTCACTGCGCTTATGATCGTGATCGTGGTCACTCATTTTAGCTCCTCCTTGACGTTGCGCTGATGCTCCTTGGCGAATTCCTTATCGTGACGCAAGCTACTGATCGTGCGATTAGGCATTAGATTGCGCGCCTGAAGCTGTTTCATACCGCCTTTAAGCATAATGAAGCCGATCAGTGTCACGACGACACCCACGATGATCGCGGATAGCCATGGCGTCATATCGGGTGGCAGCACTTCGTTTAGCACAAATACCAGCGCGGCAAGCAGCGTAAGAAAGCCGCCCAGCAGCACTGCGCCAGCAATTGCAATGGTCGCAATGCTCGCCATTACCTGATGCGTTTTTTCCGACACCTCGGCCTTGGCAAGCTCAGCTTCATTGCGCACTAGAGACGTTATTTCCTGCATGACCGTCGATAAAAGCGACCCGACAGACGATCCCTGCGATGAAGTTTTATGATCTGAATCCATTCGTAACCTCCTTTGCCCGGTAGTCAGGGCGCTTAGCTAGATGTTTAGACGCTCAACGGTTCTAAACCTGGCCTGGGTTAAGCAGTAGCTCATAAGGGGTTAATCAAAGCGCCTTAGAGCTACTATCACATTGCATAGAGGCTGTTTTAAACCGTCAGATACTTCCACCGGGACCGCTGGGTTTGTTCACTGAACCTGCACCACCCAAGGGGTCATTGGCCAAGCCTTGTGATGAGCCTGGCGACGTACTGGGAGAAGTACTGGACGAAGCCCCGGGATTTACTGTTGGACCGCGTGAAGTCCCCTGCAGCGACGAGCTTTGCTGGGTTGGGTCATGCGCCACCCCGGTAGAAGCGCCGTGCATAATGCCTGCCGAGGGATTGTCAGGCGTTGGCGACGAATGGCTGGAATATGCGCCCGAAGGCTGGTTGGAGTAACCGCTGGACGGGTGAGAATGATCATTTGATGAATGCGAATGCTGACCAGAACTGCGTAAAAAGCGTGTTAGCAAAAAGCCTGCAGCAATCGCGCCACCAAAGAAAAGAGCTGGCTCGCGACGGCTGTAGCTTTGCGCTTCCTGGCAAATACTTTTTAAGTCCTTGTCACGCAGTTTATTTGAGAGACGATCAGCGGTATCAGCAAGCTTTCTAACCTGTTGGGAGAAATAGGGCTGCTGCTGATTGTCGAACTCATCGGCCATTTTATAAAAGACGCTGGTAAATTTTTGCGTCTGCTCGGCAGCGGTATCACGCTGTTGGTTATAAAAGTGTTCAGCCTGATGCTGGGCTGCATCACTTACATCATGAACGGCATCCCGACCTTGCTGCTTTAGATGGTCGCTATTGGGAGAATGCGCTGTACCGTTATTCGATTGAGGCGAACCGGTAGCCGTATTCGGCGTAGATGAAGAACCTGGGTCAGCCTGTTTTCCATGATCAATCATTAGTCACTTCCTCCTTGTCGCTTCACTCATTAGCGACTGTATCGAACAAGTACGCTAGGTGAAACAAAACGAACTGGACCACTGCTACATTAATAAGCGCTTTATAAAGCATTCCGTTAGATATTTAATGGAACTCTTAATTTAAGCGTCTTTTCAATATAGTGCGCCTCCTTACCCTGTCAATTTATACCCCCACCCTCCTCCTAATAGCGAATAACTTTAATCATTATCAAAACAAATTTATTAACCTATATTAAAAACCTTACAACGCGCCATTTATTTTAATTTTACTTATAAATTACAAACACTTAAATAAATCCAGGCACAAGATTTAATATATGATCGATAACTTTATAAATTATTTTTCAACGCCAATGAATTCCCTTGCCCACAAGACACTGATTACTCTTTTATTGCGCCCCTACTTTATTAAGGCATCTTTATTAATAGCTTAACCGTCTCTCCGTGTAATCTTGATTTCAAGCTTGGCTAAATACCAACAACGCCATTTAGAGCCCCAGCATTAAAAAATCGATTATTTAATGCCACCACTATTAGAGTAGCGTTAACCACTAACATTAATAAAAAAGCCAGCTTAGTAAGCTTTCAATTTGGCTCTCTTTACAGGGGTGCGCTAGGGTAAATATTGACGTAACGGCCCCTGGGCGTCATCGCCTGCGGTGTTGGAAAGATTACTGTGCCAACAAGGAGTAATTGCACATGAGCGAGCAAAAACTACCGCCTCAGCATCAGGACGAACAGCCAGGCGATGAGCATGAAATGCGCCCCGAACCTGAGTTCATTCGCGATAGCTATCAAGGAACTCAAAAGCTTAAAGATAAGGTCGCTCTTATTACCGGCGGCGATAGCGGTATTGGACGTGCCGTTGCGGTGCACTACGCTCGCGAAGGCGCCGATAGCGTTATTGTTCATCTGGAGGAGGATAAAGATGCTGAGGATACTAAAGCGCTGGTAGAGGCCGAAGGCCGCAGCTGCCTGGTGCTAAAGGGCGATGTCGGTGACCCTGAGTTTTGCCGTGAGATAGTCAAGAAGACGTTGGATCACTTCGGCAAGCTCAATATTGTGGTCAATAATGCCGCCGAGCAGTACGACTGGAACGATCTGACCGAGGTGCCAGATGAGCAGATAATGCGCACCTTCCAGACCAATATCTTCAGCCACTTCTATGTGACGAAAGCCGCGCTGCCGCATCTGCAAAAAGGCGACACCATCATCGAGACCTCCTCTATCAACGCCTTTAAAGGCAACGATACGCTGATTGACTACAGTGCCACCAAAGGGGCGATTCAAGGGTTTATGCGCTCGATGGCCATGTCGTTGATGGATCGCGGCATTCGCGTTAACGCCGTGGCGCCAGGCCCAGTGTGGACCCCGCTGATTCCAGCAAGCTTCGATGATGAGAAAGTGGCCTCGTTTGGCGGCCAAGTGCCAATGAATCGCGCGGGCCAGCCCAGCGAAATGGGCCCCGCTTATGTGTATCTGGCAAGCGAAGATTCTTCGTATATGACCGGGCAGACCTTGCACCTTAACGGCGGGGTTATTCTAAACACCTGATGACCAACCGGGCGGGGCCAGCCAAAGGCCGCCCCGCCCCTAACAGCCCCCGATTTCACAACTCACTATTCCCAACTCATCATTCACCATCCCCCTATCCCGCCAACTTCTTCACCAACACTTTCGATTTACGTGCGTGGTTATAGGCTTCGCGCTTCAAGGGCGGCAAATCATCCAGGCTGGCCGTTTGAAAGCCGTGTTCCACAAACCAGTGGGCCGTGTGGGTGGTTAACACAAATATGGCGGTTAGCCCACGCTGGCGGGCGCGGCGCTCCAGGGCTTCCATCAAACGCTCTCCGCGCTCGCCCCCTCGGTAGCTGCCGTGTACCGCTACACAGGCCAGTTCGGCAATCGTGGTTTCGGGGAACAGGTGCAGCGCGGCGCAGCCAATCACCATGCCGTCACGCTCGATGACCATATAGTCATCAATTTCGTGCTCCAGGCGCTCGCGCGAGCGGGCCACCAGCATGCCGCGGCGCTCCAGAGGCTCAAGCAGCTCAAGCAGCCCGGCAATATCGTTTAGCTTGGCCGGGCGTAGCTGCTCGTAGCGGTGCTGGGTGATCATGGTGCCCACGCCGTCCCGGGTGAATAGCTCCCCCAGCAGCGCGTCGTGGTTGCGCCACGACAACAAGTGCGTGCGGGCCACACCCTCAAGTGCGGCGTTACACGCTGCCTGAAGGTGACGGGCAAGCTCGCTGCCGGGCAGCGCGCTCTCAAGTCTGGGTTCGGCATCGGCAGGGGTTAGCTGGCGCAGCAAGGCACCTTCTTCATCCTGCAGGCCTTCCGAGTCGCCCAGCAGTATCAGCTTATCGGCCTTGAGCGCCACGGCGGCGTGCTGGGCAACTTCTGCGGCATCCAGGTCAAATACTTCCCCCGTGCTTGAAAAGCCCAGCGGCGGCAGAAGCACTAACGAGCCTTTATCCAGCAGCCCTTCAATCGCGCTTGCGCGCACGCGGCGTACTTCGCCGCTATGGTCAAAATCGACCCCTTCACGCACGCCCAAGGGCTTGGCGGTGACCAGATTGCCGGAAATCACGCTGAGTTCAACGCCGTGAAGCGGCGTACTGGGTAGGCCGAGTGACAGGCGTGCTTCAAGCCAGAGCCGCTGGTGCGCGGCGACCTGCTCTACGTGAGTCATCACCGCACGGTCGGCCACCCAGCGGCCGTTAATGCGCGTAGGCTCAACGTTTGCCTGGGTAAGCGCTTCCTGTACCTGGGGGCGCGTGCCGAATACCACGACCAATCGCACGCCCAGCGTATGCAGCAGGGCTAAATCCTGAATGAGCTGTTCCCCGCGGCCAGACGCCATGGCTTCGCCTTCAATCAAGATGACAAAGGTTCGCCCCCGGTGCGCATTAATGTAGGGGGAAGCGTTACGAAACCAATCAACAAAGGGGAAGTGCTTATCCAAGGCCGCTCTCCGGCAGCAAGTGAAAGAAAAACTCTGCGTTTAAAATCTACTCGCTACTTTACCAGAGCACAAAAAACAGCGGCACCTTCTATTGCAAATTGGCTAACGCAAATCTGCATGAAGGTGCCGCTGAGAGTCAGGCGTTTACTGCTAGCCGAACATGCCTTTAAACATGAAGAAGAACACGATGGCCAGACCCGCGCCAGCCGGCAGCGTAATCAGCCACGAAATAACGATCGTGCCGATAACGCGCAGGTTAAGTGCCGCCATACCGCGTGCCAAGCCGACACCGAGTACCGCGCCGACCAAAGTGTGAGTCGTCGAAATTGGCAGGCCCGTGCCGGAGGCAACCACCACGGTGCTGGCAGCGGCAAGCGTTGCTGCAAAGCCACGGCTCGGGGTTAGCTCAGTAATCCCGGTGCCTACGGTCGCGATGACTTTATGCCCGTAAGTCACCAGGCCAAACACAATACCGCCACCGCCCAGCACTAGCACCCACCAGGGCACCAGCGCGGCGCTATCGATCATGCCTTCGCTGCGCACCACGCTAATGACGGCGGCCAGCGGGCCAACCGCGTTGGCCACATCGTTAGAACCGTGGGCGAACGCCATGGCACACGCGGTAAAGATCATCAACACACCAAACACGCGCTCTACATTGGCATAGCCAAAATGATCGTTGGCATTCTGGGTGTACTTGATACGCCGCTGCATGATGATGCCAAGGCCCATAATCAACACGCCAATCAAGATCGACAGCAACAGGCTCTGGCTAAAGGTAAGGTGTAAGCCAACATGGGAAAGCCCTTTGGTGAGCGTCACCATAGACACGATAAAGCCGACTAAAAACACATAGCCCGGCACATAGCGCTTGGCCGCCGCAAACGGGTCTGAGCTTTCAAATATCAGGTGGTGCACCGACTTAAACAGCATATAGCCGATGGTACCGGCGATCAGCGGCGAGACGACCCAGCTGGAAGCGATCTGGCCCACTTTGCCCCAGGCAACTGCATCCACGCCCAGGCCGACTGCGGCAAAACCCACGATAGCGCCGACAATCGAGTGCGTGGTGGAAACCGGCCAACCGCGGGCGGAAGCCACCATTAACCAGATACCGGCAGCCAAGAGCGCAGACAGCATGCCGTAAACCAGAAACTGTGGGTTCGCTTCAAGCAGGTTGGCGTCGATGATTCCGCCACGGATGGTGGCCGTTACCTCACCACCGGCAAGCCAGGCACCTAAAAATTCAAAAACAACCGCAATGATAATAGCTTGTTTGATGGTGATCGCTTTCGACCCCACCGAGGTTCCCATGGCGTTGGCGACATCGTTTGCACCGACCCCCCAAGCCATAAAAAAGCCAAACAAACAGGCCAGGATGATAAAAATATCACCGTGCTGGGCAATAATATGCATGAAATCCCCTTAGCGAGCGGTCAAAATCTGCAAGCGACTGCCCACACGCTCAGCGCGGTCGGACACTTCACCTACCCATTCGATGATCTTGTAAAGAAAGATCACATCGACGGGTGGCAGCTGGCTTTCAAGTTGAAAAAGCTGCCGACGAATGGCGACCTGCTGAGCGTCCGCCTGGTGTTCAAAGTTATGCAGTTCGCGAATCATGTTGTGCATAACATCGGAAACATTCCGCCCAAAGCCGGACTCAAGGAGTTCCATCAGCTCTTCAAGTGCTTGGCGCGCTTGAGCAACACATGCCACGCTAGTGATCATATAATCGCGCATCGGCTCGGCGAGCTCGTCAGGCACGCGCATTTTACGCCCCAGCATAATGCCGGTAATGTCGCGCACCTTGTTGGCGATTTTGTCCTGCACACTAATCAAATCCAGCAGATCGGACCGGGAAACCGGCAAAAACATGGTGCTGGGCAGGTTAAGCCGCAGGTCCGTTTTCAGCACATCGGCTTCGTGCTCTAAGCGGGTCACGTTTTCACGCAGCTCAGCAGCTTTATCCCAGTCGCCAGCAAGGGATGCTTCAAAAAATGGCAACAACTGATCGGCGCATTCATTGGCCTTGACGATGTGGGCCAGCAACGGCTGGAATGGCGAGCGGCCAAACATCGCAGAAAAAGGATTGGAGGTAACCATAGTGCCTTTTAGCCTGTTTTCGGGGAGCCTGGAAATGGCGACGCCAGTATAAAGAGTGCGCTCGCCGCCGTCATGAAAAGTTCATATTGGTAGCAAAAATTTCATCAGCATTTCACGTTTAAGAGTGGCTATTGTCATGAAAAATGCAACTCCTATTGAAGTAGAATTAAAGCTTGCCCTTGCGCCTGCAAGCATTGGGGCCTTGTTAAGCCACCCGTTACTCGCGTCTCAACCACCGCTCACCCAAACCCTCGCCAATACCTATTTCGATACCCCAACCAACGACTTAGCCAACGCCCGCGTGGCCGTTCGTCTGCGCCAGATAGATGAGCGCGTACTGCAAACCGTGAAAACGGCAGGCAAAGGTGGGGGCGGGTTATCCAGTCGCCAAGAGTGGGAATGGCCTGTCACTGGCAACCAGTTGGATCAGGAAGGCTTGGCCGCACTACCGCCCTTTCAAGGCGAGCTGGCCGAGCGGCTGGCAAGCCTTGCCCCCAAGCTGCGCACCGATTTTATCCGGCGTAGCTGGCAGTTGACCTGGCAAGGCAGTCATATTGAGTTGGTAATGGATGAAGGCGAGATCGAGAGCGGCGCTTATCGCACGCCTATTTGTGAGCTAGAGCTGGAGTTAAAAGCCGGTGATCCGGAAACCCTGTGGTCGTTAGCCATCGCGCTTGCCGAAAAGATCCCGCTTCGCCCGTCTGACAGCAGTAAAGCATCCCGCGGCAACGCCTTGGCTGCCCAGCAGTGGCCACTACCCGAGGCTACCACTCCCGCGCAATGGCTTCACCGGGCAACGCTTGCTCTGGATGCCTATCACGATAGCCAGCAAGGCCACTACCTTAACGTGGCCCAGGACGCGTTAGCCCAGTTGGCCGAACATCCAGGTTTGTCTGCCGACATGCAGATGCAGGCTAAAGCCTTACCGGCAGCGCTTCTGGGCGATGGCCAGCCCAGCATTGCCTATGGCGTTAATCTATTGACGCTTTCACATCGTTTAGCGCTGCAAAGCGCGCTAAGCTGACATTCATACTGTTTTAAGCGACATCGGTTCAGACCATGCGGGCTTGAAACACGTACTGTATATCAAGAATGTTTACCAATAGGCTAAATCACCAGATAAGTGATTGTTTATTTCACTGGGATTGCTATGAGCTTCAACCTGACACCTGCAGCTGAGGGCCTACGCACCCAGCTTTTTCATATTATCTTTGAATCCGATACCCCGGCTGCCAAAGGATTCGATATTGCGCTGATCGTAATGATCATGGCCAGTGTTGGGGTGATTTTGCTGGGTAGCGTTCAAGATGTCTCCCAGGAGTACGGCTGGCTGTTTTATTACCTGGAGTGGGCGTTCACGATACTGTTTACGCTGGAACTTGCCGTGCGTATTTACTGCCTTGAGCGTCCGTCTATTTACTTGAAAAGCTTTTACGGCGTGGTGGATATGATCTCTATTCTGCCCGCCTGGCTGGTATTACTAATGCCGGGTTTTCATGCGCTGGTGATTATTCGCATCCTACGGGTGCTGCGAATTTTTCGTATTCTGCGCCTGATGGAGTTTGTGGGTGAAGGACGCCTGCTGATCGATGCCTTAAAACGTAGTTTTCATCAGGTACTGCTGTTCTTCTGCAGCATCTTGATGGTCGTTACTATGTTCGCCGCGCTTATGTATACCATCGAGTCGCCGGAGACAGGCTTTACCAGCATTCCCATGTCGATTTACTGGGCAGTGGTAAGCGTTACCACGGTAGGGTATGGCGATATCGTTCCCGGTACAGCGGTGGGCAAAGCGATTACCGTGGTTCTGATGCTGATTGGTTACTCGATCATCGCGGTGCCCACGGGTATTTTTTCCGCCCAGGTAATCCGCTCTATTCGTGAAGACCGCTACTCCGATGAGGCGTGCCCGGGCTGCGGCCATGACCGTCACGAAAAGCGTGCTCGTTATTGCCTGCGCTGCGGTACCTGGTTGGATGAAACAACGGAAGACCCGCACAAAGAAGACCTGCAGAAAGAACCCTAGCTTGGCTGGCTACTCAAAATATCTGGTAGCGCCATGGCCACGCTCGCGTGGGCATGGCGCTAAGCCAGGGCTTAGCTTTCCAGGACTTAACTTTCCAGGACTTAGCTTTCCAGGACTTAGCTTTCAAACGGGGTAATATCGCCGCGTCCTTCACGCACAATTTTGGGCGGCAGTTCACGCAAATCAATTACGCTGGTGGGGTCGAGATGACAGGCGCCGCCATCAATAATTAGATCCAGATGTGCTCCAAAGCGCTCGCGAATTTCTTCGGGGTCGCTCATGGGTAGGTCATCTCCTACCGGAATCAGCGTCACGCTCATCAGCGGCTCGCCCAGGGCCTCAAGCAGCGCGTGGGTAATCCGGTGATCGGGTACGCGCACGCCAATCGAGCGGCGCTTGGGATGCAATAGCAGGCGCGGCACTTCGGTGGTGGCATCCAGGATGTAGGTATACGGCCCTGGCGTATGCGCTTTCAGCAGCCGGAAAACGGCGTTATCCACCTTGGCATAAGTGCCAATTTCTGAAAGGTCCGAACACATCAGCGTAAAGTTGTGCTTGTCATCCAGCGAGCGCAGCCACTTTATCTTTTCAATCGCTTTCTTTTCACCCAGGTGGCAGCCCAGCGCATAGCCCGAATCCGTTGGGTAAGCCACCACCCCGCCTTTGCGAATAATCTCGATAGACTGATCGATCAGACGCTTTTGCGGGTTTTCGGGGTGAATCTGAAAATACTGACTCATAGTCTGCTCCTGCCCGTGGGCTCATTTCAATCCATTGGGGTGTTCACTTACTTATTTATACGCGTACTCATACCATAGCTGACGAAGCGGCTAATGGCCCAGCGGGAGCGTCGCGCAGATGCGACAACCGGGGGTGCTGCCAGATAGGCGGGGCGGCCGTGCGCGGCACCATGCTCATGCTGCCGGGCGCGGCGTGGCTGCCGGGGAAGTGAAAGTCGCTGCCTAATGAAGCGTAAAGCCCACGCTCGACCATTTGGCGGGCCAAGTCACGCGTGACATCCGGATTCTGCTGGCCGCTGACCAACTCAGCTGCGTCTCCGCCCGCCGCCTGAAAGGTATCCATTAAAAGACCCCGTTTACGCCGGGTTAACCCATAGCGTAACGGGTGCGCGATGACCGCTACGCCGCCGGAAGCCACCACCCACTCAACGACTTCGCTAATTTCCGGCCAGTGGGCTTTAACATCGCCTTTCTTGCCGCTACCCAGGTAACGTTTGAACGCGGTAGCCCAATCGGCCACTACACCCTCGGCGACCAGCGCGCGGGCGAAATCAGGCCGCCCCAACGGGCGGTCGCTGCCCGCCTGCTCACGGGCTTTTGCCAGGGCGTTGGGCAGGCCCACCTTTTCCAAGCGCTCAGCAATCACTTCTGCGCGCTGAATACGCGCCAGACGCTGCTGTTCAAGCCCTTCCACCAACGGCCCCTGCAGGCCACCCGGCATGAGTGCGACCACGTGAATATTGATACCCTGCCAGCGGGTGGATAACTCGCAGCCGGGTACCAGACAAATCCCGGCCTGCTGGGCGGCCTGCCCGGCTTCGTCGATACCGTCCATGGTGTCGTGGTCAGTCAACGCCATGTGGGTAAGGCCGCGCTCAGCGCATAGCGCTACCAGCTCAGTGGGGGTTAACGCGCCGTCGGACGCCGTTGAGTGCATGTGCAGATCAGCCGAATAGCGCTGATCTGCATCAAACACCGCAGGAAGTAACGTGGGGATCAAGGGCATGGGCATGACGTCGTGTGGCGAGTTTGTCAGAATAGGGATGTCGTACACGAACAGGCATAATGCTGTGTGTTCATAATGCTCTGTATGGGACGGTGCACGAATGCTCGCCATGGTGCGCGCTTATACGAGTGCGGTCAATGCCGCATAGAGCGCTTTACTGCATGCTTTTAAGGAGTTATCCCCATGCTTTACGCGATTATTAGTGAAGACGTATCGAATAGCCTGGAGCGCCGTATGGCCGCCCGCCCAGATCACCTGGCCCGTATTGAAGCGCTGCGCGATGAAGGCCGCCTGGTATTGGCGGGACCGCATCCGGCGGTCGATACCGAAAACCCCGGTGATGCGGGTTTTAGCGGCAGCTTGATCGTGGCGGAATTCGACAGCCTAGAAGCCGCTCAAAGCTGGGCTGACGCTGATCCATACATCATTGCAGGTGTCTATGCCAAGGTAATTGTTAAGCCGTTCAAGAAAGTTTTGCCTTGACCGAAAGTCGCTAGTGTGGAGGGTCCGCCAGCTAATTCACAGAGCCTGTGGAAAACTCTGTGCAAACCCAGCGGACGCTTTGCGCTAAGCCAGAGATAACGCCCCGATTAACAAATTGGCTATTTTTTAACCACTTCTCTCATTACGGATACCCGCGTGCCTCAACGCCCTACTGCTTTGCCTCCTCTAACGGCGTTAAGCGCGCCTTTACTCACCTGGAGTGACACTTCACCGCACTCGGATGACTTCGATGACGTGTATTTTTCCCGTGAGGGTGGCCTTGAAGAGACCGAGCACGTTTTTTTAAATACCAACCGCTTACCTGAACGCTTTGCCGCCTGGGAAAGCACGCGGGCGTTTGTAATCGGGGAAACCGGCTTTGGGACGGGGCTCAATATGCTGTGCGCCTGGGCCTGCTTTGAACAGCACGCACCCGCCGGGGCGCGGCTGCATCTGTTATCCACAGAAAAGTATCCTCTGGATCGGACGTCACTTGAGCGCGCCCTGCGCGCCTGGCCGTCGCTTGCGGGTTATTCACAGGTGCTTTGTGAGCAGTGGCCCGCATCGGTTAGCGGCGTACACCGCCTACACCTGAGCGACCGCGTTACGCTGGACCTGCATTATGGCGATACCACCGAGCGTCTGGCGCTTTTAGACGGCCAGGTCGATGCCTGGTTTCTAGACGGCTTTGCGCCTTCCAAAAATCCTCAGATGTGGCAACCCGAGCTGTTTGAAGCCATGGCGGCGCGCTCTCGGCCAGGGGCCACCTTTGCCACATTCACCTGCGCAGGCATCGTTAAGCGGGGCTTGAAAGCGGCAGGCTTTACCTGGAAAAAAGTCCCCGGCTGCGGGCGTAAGCGCGAAATTCTCGCGGGCATGATTGAAACACCGCCTGTTGATAAACGCCGTGAAGCAACGCCTTGGTTTACACCACCGGCGCCTCTCAAAACTCAGCATGTGGCGGTAATTGGTGCAGGGATTGCCGGGTGTAGCGTGGCGGCGGCGCTTGCCAGGCGCGGCATCAAGGTTAGCGTGATTGAGCGCACGGCGCCGGGGGCAGGCGGTTCGGGTAATCGTCAGGGGGCGCTTTATGTAAAGCTTGCCGCTGATACCAACCACCAGAGCCGGTTTTATCTCTCCGGCCTGTTATACAGCCAGCGTTGGCTTAGCCAATTAAAAGCGCCTTCACTTTGGCAACCCTGCGGCGTGGTTCAGCTGGCAACAAACGCTAAAGAAGCCAAGCGCCAGCAACGCTTTAGCGAGCAGCATGCGCTGCCCGAAGCCGTGGTGGTGTCACCGCTTACCCAAGGGCTTAGCGAGGCGGCCGGCGTTACCATTGACGCCCAGCACGCGCTTTTTTATCCACAGGCGGGCTGGGTGCGGCCCAAGGCGCTATGTGAACACTTACTTCAAAGCCCCAACATTACCCTTACCCAAGGTGAGGTAACGTCGCTTAACCGTGAGCATGAACACTGGCAGCTGAAGCTTGCTGATGGGCGTACGATAAATGCTGACCACGTGGTGATTGCAAGCGCTCACTACGCCAACACGTTTACTCAGACGGCCTTTGCGCCCCTACAGCAGGTGCGCGGCCAGGTTAGTGAAGTGACACTGCCCGTCGGCGTAAAAGGCCCTGAGCGGGTCGTGTGCGCGGGTGGCTATGTATCACCGGCGTTTGAAGGCGTGCTGACCTTTGGCGCAAGCTTTGTGCCTAACAATGACTCTACCGAAGTGACCGATACCGACCATCAGCGCAATATCGAGGAGCTTCGCCAAACGCTCCCGGCACTGGTGGCAGAACTTGAGACAGCGTTGGAAAGCACAGGCGCCCAACTGACCCCACAGGCGCTTGAAGGGCGTGCGGCGGTGCGCGCTGCAAGCCCGGATAAAACGCCCTATGCGGGCCCGGTGCCCGACGCTTCTGCCTGGCAGTCAGCGTATGCCGTGCTGGGTAAAGATGCCTCGCGGGCACCGGATGTAGCTGGCGAACACTACCCCGGCTTGTGGATATCGACCGCTCACGGCTCGCGTGGGCTCTCAAGCGCGCCGCTATGCGCTGAGGTGATCGCCTCCCGACTGTGCGATGACCCCATGCCTCTGGAGGCGCCGCTGGTCGATCACCTTCACGCCGGGCGGCGTATTATCAGCGCGATCATTCGCGGTCAGTAGTCGCCCTCTTCCTCATCATCCGCCAGATCCCGACCGAAGGAACGCCACTGCGCCAGGGTCATTACTTCGGTCATTTCAAGCTTCAGGTCGTGGGCAATAATCAACTCGCTGCGCGCCAGCTGCTTTTTAAGCTCAGCCACCCAGCCTTTCATTCCCTCACCAGTATCCGTGGTGTCATAACCCTGTCGGGTAACAAAGGCCTCCAGCAGCGCATCAAGGGTTTCCGGGGGCAGCATGCGGGCGGGTACTTCAATAAAACGGCTCATTCAGGTTGCTCCCACTGCGAAAGGCGTTCGATAAAGGTCGCTTCATCGACCACTTCAACGCCTAGCTGTTCAGCTTTGGTTAACTTGCTGCCTGACGCTTCGCCAGCCACCAGCGCCGTGGTCTTTTTCGAAACGCTGCCCGCCACTTTGGCACCCAGCGCCTGCAGCCGCGCCTTGCCTTCATCGCGGGTCATGCTTTCCAGCGCGCCGGTCAGCACCCAGGTCTGGCCTTCAAGCGGCGTGGGACCTTGGGCGACTTCGGCTTCCTTCCAGGTAACGCCTGCTTCAATCAGCGCGGCAATCGTTTCCTGGTTGTGCGGCTGACGGAAAAACGTATGCACGTGGGCTGCCACAATCGGGCCCACATCATTCACCGCCTCAAGCGCTGCAAGCTCGGCCGCCTGAAGTACCTGCAGCGTACCAAAGTGGCTGGCCAGATTGGCCGCCGTGGCCTCACCCACTTCACGAATCCCCAGCGCGTAGATAAACCGGGCGAGCGTAGTGTGTTTGGCTTTATCCAGCGCGTTGACCAGATTCACCGATGACTTTTCGCCCATACGCGGCAGGCTCTGCAGCTGCTCAACGGTCAGGTGGAAAAGATCGGCGGGGGTTTTCACCCAATCAAGCTGCACCAGCTGATCGATCAGCTTCACGCCCAGGCCATCTACATCCAGAGCCTTGCGGCTGGCAAAGTGTTTAAGCGCTTCCTTACGCTGCGCGGCGCAGTACAGCCCGCCCGAACAGCGGGCAACGGCTTCACCGTCCACACGCTCGATATCCGAGCCACATACCGGGCAGTGCTCGGGGAACACAATCGGTTGCGCATCGGCCGGGCGCTTGTCCACATCCACCCGCACTACCTGAGGGATAACATCGCCTGCGCGCCGAATGGTGACCGTATCGCCGATCATGACGTCCAGCCGGGTGATTTCATCGGCGTTGTGCAGCGTGGCATTGGAAACGATAACGCCCGCCACGCTCACCGGTTCAAGCCTTGCCACCGGGGTGATGGCACCGGTACGGCCGACCTGAAATTCAACGTCGTTGAGCGTGGTGACTTCTTCCTGAGCAGGGTATTTAAACGCGGTGGCCCAGCGGGGGGCTCGGGCCACAAACCCCAGCTCGCGCTGGTAGCGCAGCGCATTGACCTTGATCACCACGCCGTCGATATCGTAGCCCAGCTGATCACGTTTCGCGCCCAGCTGCTCGCAATACTCGACCACAGCCTGCGGGCCGGTCAGCACTTTTAACTCGGCACTTGAGCGAAAACCCAGTGTGATCAGGCGGGCCATCAGTTCGCTATGTGTCGCATCGCCCATGTCGGGCTCAAGGCGTGCCGCCTGGTAGGCGTGGAACTCAAGCGGGCGGGTCGCGGTAATCTGGGGGTTTAACTGGCGCAGGCTGCCCGCTGCAGCGTTACGTGGGTTAGCAAAGACCTTGCTGCCTTCTTCCCGGGCGCGCTCGTTGAGGGCCTCAAAGCCTTTGTGGCGCATGATAACTTCACCGCGCACTTCCAAAAGCTCAGGGATTTGCTTGCCCATCAGCTTTAAAGGCACCGAGCGCAGCGTGCGCAGGTTAGAGGTAATGCCCTCCCCGGTACGGCCATCGCCACGGGTGGCGCCGCTAACCAATACGCCCTGCTCATAGACCAGCGATACCGCCGCACCATCAAGCTTAGGCTCACAGGTAAACTCGACCTCATCAGCCTCGCACTCCAGGCGCTCGGCCACGCGCTGGGCAAAGGCGATAATATCCTCTGCGTTAAACGCGTTATCCAATGAGAGCATGGGAATAGCATGGGCAACCGAGGGAAACCCATCGGCTGGGGCGGCACCTACTCGCTGAGTAGGTGAATCCGGTGAGATAAGCGAGGGGTTTTCGGCTTCCAACTGTTTTAAACGCTGCAATCTACGATCGTAGTCGGCATCCGTTAACGTTGGCTCGTCCAATACGTAGTAACGGTAGTTGGCTTCATCAAGCTCGGCGCGCAGCTGGGTGACTTCTTCCAGCAATTGGGGGTCAGGCTGACTCATTAACGTTGGTTTCCATCGTACAGGCTAAAAGCGATCACAAAAAAGACACATCTTAGAACAAAAACACCCGCCTTCTGCAAGAAGGCGGGTGTTTAATCGCAAGCGTTACTTAGTGGGCTTGCATATGGCGATGCAGACGATGGCGCCGCTCGAAATCGCGTACCCGCTGACGGGCAAACTCGATGGTTTGCGCCGTCATGACGCTGCGGTGTTCATCTTTCAGTTCACCGCCCATATGGCGTACCACTACCATGGCGGTTTCGACCATGGCTTCAAAAGCGGCTGAGCTGTCGACCGCTCCCGGCAAGGGCATCAGGAAAGTAACGCCTGGAGTCACAAACTCGCCCATTTCCTCGATCGGGAAGGTGCCAGGCTTGACCACATTGATCATCGAGAACTGCAGCTCGCTATCGGGGCTCTCGGTTTCAAAGCGGTGGAAGACACCCATCGGGCGGCTGTAACGCAGGCCGCACGCCATAATGAGATCAAGCAACTTGCTGCCATCAAAGCCTTCCGGGTCACGAGAAAGCACGCTGATTACGATGACTTCATCAGCATTGGAAAGCGTCTCTTTGGCATGCTCGCCAGACACATCATGACGTAACGCTTTTTCAAGCGTTGGGTGAGTACGTACTACCGAGTCACGCTGAGCACGAACCGGCGCGTCATCATAAGACTCGTAATTTTCGTACTCTTCGCTCGGCTCGTCATACGCATAAGCGGGCTCTGGTTCGTCATATCGAGGCGCGGCGGCTTTTTGAGCGGCAGCGGCGAGAGCAGCGGCCTCGTGTGCCTCTGCCTGCTCCTGAGCGATACGGGCTTTTTCTGCTTCGGCGGCTTCTTTCGCTTCACGGCGCTGTTCGGCTTCCAGCGCTTTACGCTCAGCCTTCTGCTTGGCCAGCGCTTCAGCACGTATGGCTTTTTCAGCTTTTTTACGCGCCTTCTCTTTACGACGGATAATCAAACGACGCTTAAAGGAGCGGCCGATACCTTCAAAATCGACCAACCGGTATTCGTCGACTTCATCATCATTAAGCTCGTCGTACTCGCCAACCGTATCTTCGCGCAGTTGGCGACGCTTGGGCGCATCCTGCTTGGCAAACACGGCGTCTTCTGGCTCGGCACGTAAAACAGGCTCAGCTGGCGTAGCGGCGGTGGACAGCGCAGGGTCTGCGACGCTCTCTTTATCTACCTCGTTAAACGCATCTACCTTATTAACCGAGGCGACTTCTGCATCGCCAGTGGTTAATTCATCAGTAACGGACAGCTCATCGGTAGTCGATTGATTGGTAGCAGATAAAGAGATAGACGGCTCATCAATGTGGCGTTCGCTTTGGGCGGGCGCAGGCGCTGAAGGGCTTTCCTGGGCAGCTGTCGGCATGGGCTGGGTGTGTTCGTGAGGCGCTTGTGCTTTAGCGGGCTTAGCGTGAGTGACGGACGGCTCGCTATTTGAAGCACTATTTGAAGTACTACTAGTAGAAGTAGAAGCACTATCTAAAGAGAAGCTGGGTTCACGACGCTCATAATCTGTTGGTGACGTAGCCGCTGGTGAAGCAGCAGACGCGGCTCTAGACGCAGTGGGTGCAGCATGCGTTGCGGCGGCTTGCGATGCGGCAGCTGTTTTACGCTTGGGCACGGCATTGGCGAAGGAGCGTCTGAACTCGGATAGTACGCGGGAAGGCCCGGGATGATCCTGACGCTCTAGCTTGGGTTTTGAACCCAGGCCAGTATAGTCAGCAGGTTTAACGACCCGCGCACCACCGTTAGGCAGTTCCCAGTTAATCTCTGCTTCTTTAGCTTCGTCATCAAGGTCGGTTAGCTTCGCTTCGGGAAGATCCTTAACCGCTTGATCTAGACGTGGGACACGCCGCTGGCGCTGGAGTCGCCTTACACCGTCGACTACGATGAGCGATACCAACGCCAAACCTAAAATAATTAGCCACTCTCTTAGTTCCATGTCGAACATTCCATGGGTCATCTTACCGGTTGCTAAAGCGCCATACCTGAAGATGCTGGCCTTCAAGGTGATTAATAATTATCACCAGCATAGCGCGGTTGCTACAAAAAGGGCCACTTATTGGGCAATCTTCACGTTATGGCACAGTTTTTAACGTTTTTGAGCAAATTTTTGACGCTGATCGCAACTAGACCCTTGCGGCGATTAATAGTGCCATAAATTTGCTGTTTAATATAAATAAGGCAGTACCTTTTACACTTAACGTTATGTTTACTTAAACTCAGAACGTTAAATCATAAACAACTTGAAAACTAACCAACCAATCACTGTATGCATAAACAGCTTATCATTATTGCTATGCTTTAGCTGTACCAGTTTCAGCTACTACACCATAGCATTAACCACAATTTTATAATGATCAATATAGATAAGTTGAGCCTTTTTACACATTTTTTTATCAATTTAACGATAAATGTTAATGCTTGTAGCGGTTTCTTAACGCTTGATGAGCCTGTGCCAAAAGGCATCGGCAAAGGTGCTTGCTAATACGCGTGGCCGAGTAAGATGAATTTCCAACGGGATATCCCAGGCTTCACCGAGTGCCCGAACCAGCGTTCCCTCCGCTATTTCCTGCTCCGCCAGGCTTTTAGGTATCCATGCCAAGCCCTTGTTTTCTATTACCATTGACATCAGTACCGCGGCTAGATGACTACTAAAGCGGGGAGTGAATATCCGGTCGCCTGCATGTTGCTTAAGCCAGTGATTTACCACGCGGCCCAGCCCCGACGCATCGGCATAGGCCAGATACGGCATCTCTTCCAGCGTCCGAGTGTTACCCATTTCTTTACCCATTAACGGAATCAGCGTGTCCTCGCCTATTTGGATACTTTCAAAATGCTCCGAAGAGAGCAAAGAAGGCACGGCGACATGGTGGTGGCTTAGTAAAAACTGGCTATCGCCACGCAGCAGCAACTGTTCACAGGCAGCCATGGTATCTGAATGCAGCCGTACCGCCTCCATGGGCGCGCCCTGCTCCAGGGTTCTTACCCAGCGCGGGAAGAACGTAAATGAAAGCGAATGCGTGGCCGCAAACTGCAGCGTCTTGGTCGCCTTGCCTTCAATTTCCTGGGCTTCAGCACGCAATCGGTAAAGCCGACCTATGGCTTCAAAGGCGCTCGCCTGAATATGCCGACCAGCAGGTGTCAGCGTAGTGCCTTGGGGGGTACGCACAAACAGGCTAACGCCCATCCACTGCTCTAGCGCGCGAATGCGTCGGCTAAACGCCGGCTGAGTGATATGACGAGCCTCGGCGGCGCGCACAAAGCTGCCGTGCTCGGCAAGGGCGGTAAAGTCTTCAAGCCAGACAAGTTCCATAGGGCAATGCCGTTTCAGCATGAGGTAACGCAGTAATAGCATTGGGCAGCGGCGCTTGTCACGCATAGGGTTAAGCTCTTAACCGTTTAAGGAGCTTGCCATGCGTATTGTGGATATTCGCGAGAAAACCGTTTCGATCGCCTCCCCGATTGCCAATGCCTATATCGATTTTTCCAAGATGACCTGTTCGGTGGTGGCCGTGGTCACCGATGTGATCCGCGATGGCAAGCCAGTGATTGGCTACGGCTTTAACTCCAACGGCCGCTACGGTCAGGGCGCGCTAATGCGTGACCGCTTTCTGGATAGAATCACCGAAGCCAACCCCGACACGCTGATCGACCAAGAGCGCGACAACCTGGACCCATTTGCCATCTGGGATACCCTGATGAAAAACGAAAAGCCCGGCGGCCACGGCGAGCGCTCGGTAGCCGTTGGCACCATCGACATGGCAGTGTGGGACGCGGTGGCCAAAATTGAAGGCAAACCGCTCTACCGGCTGCTTGCCGAGCGTTATCGCAATGGCCAAGCCGACGATAAAGTCTGGGTGTATGCCGCTGGCGGCTACTACTATCCCGGTAAAGACCACACCAAGCTGCAGGACGAAATGAAGAGCTACCTGGCGCGTGGCTACAACGTGGTAAAAATGAAGATTGGCGCCGCGCCGCTTGAGGAAGATATTCGGCGTATTGAAGCCGTGCTTGAAGTAGTCGGCGATGGCAGCCGTCTAGCGGTAGATGCCAACGGGCGCTTTGATCTAGAAACGGCCATTGCTTACGCCGAGGCGCTGAAACCGTATAACCTCTTCTGGTACGAAGAAGCCGGTGATCCGCTGGATTACGCACTTCAGGCGGAGCTTGCCAATCACTATGAGCTACCCATGGCGACCGGCGAAAACCTGTTTTCGCATCAGGATGCCCGCAACCTGCTGCGCCATGGCGGTATGCGTGCCGACCGTGACTTCGTACAGTTTGACTGCGCGCTCTCCTACGGCTTGGTGGAGTACATGCGCACGCTCAAGGTGATGGATGAACTTGGCTGGTCATCGCGCCGCGTGGTACCCCACGGTGGCCACCAGATGTCCCTTAACATCGCCGCTGGCCTGCACCTGGGCGGCAACGAATCCTACCCTGACGTATTCCAGCCGTTTGGGGGCTTTGCCGACGGCATTCAGGTTGAAAATGGCTACGTCGGCCTGCCGGACACCCCCGGCGTGGGCTTTGAAGCCAAATCCAAGCTGTATGCGGTGATGCGTGAGCTGGGCGAAGGTTAAGCTAGAATCCAAGCTCGCCTAGTCCACCAGCGCGGCCGCTTCATCAATCCCCACCGATACCAGACGCGAAACGCCGGGCTCCTGCATGGTGACCCCCATCAGACGCTCGGCGGCTTCCATGGCGATCTTGTTGTGGGTGATATAGATGAACTGGACGTTTTCCGACATCTCTTTCACGAGCTTCGCATAACGCCCCACGTTGGCATCATCCAGCGGTGCGTCGACCTCATCGAGCATACAGAACGGCGCGGGGTTGAGCTGGAAGATGGAGAACACCAATGAAAGCGCCGTGAGCGCCTTTTCACCACCGGAAAGCAGGTGAATCGTGCTGTTCTTCTTGCCCGGCGGGCGCGCCATGATCGCAACGCCGGTTTCCAACAGGTCGTCGCCGGTTAGCGTCAGCCAGGCAGCACCACCGCCAAACACGCGTGGGAAGAGTTCCTGCAAACCGCTATTCACCTGATCAAAGGTTTCCCGGAAGCGTACCCGCGTCTCCTGATCGATCCGCTTGATGGCTCGCTCCAGCGTTTCAAGCGCCTCGGTAAGCTCGGCGTGCTGGGCTTCGAGGTAGTTGCGCCGTTCGGCCTGCTGATCGTACTCCTCAATCGCTGCGAGGTTAATCGCGCCCAAACGGCGGATCTTCTCGCCGGTGCTTTCCAGTTTTTCCTGCCAGGTTTGCTCACTGGCATCGCTTTGCAGAGTCTCGGCCAAAGCTTCGGCGTCGTGGCCCAATTCAGCCAGATGCTCATCCTGGGTCGCCGCCTTCAGGGCCAGCGCCTGAACGTCCATGCGCCGCTGTTGAAGCTGCTCGCGGCTTTGTTCAAGATTGCGCTCGTGCTGCTGGCGGGCCAGTTCGTCGTTGCGCAATTGCTCCGCCAGTGACTGAGCCTGCTGACGGGTTTCGTTAAGCCTGCGCTCCTGCTGTTCGCGCTGATGGAGTAGCTCTTCAAGCTCTTCACCGGCCAGCTCATCCGGTTCAAGCAGCATTTCCCGCGACTCTTCGAGTTCTGCTATGCGTAGCGTCAAGCGCTCTTCGCTGTCGCTTGAGCGCGCCTGTTGGGAGCGCAGGCTATCGCGCTCAGCGGTTAAGCGTTCGCGCTCCAGGGCCAGCGTCTGCTGCTGAGTTTTCAGCGGCGCGTGCTCTCGGGTCAACCGTTCGCGCTGCTCGCGCTGACGGCCGCGCAGCTCGGTGGCTACTTCCCGCGCCTCTGAAGCCGCTTCCAGCGTTTCCATGGCGATATGCCAGCGGGCACGCTGCTCTTCCAAAGTAAGCGTTAACTCCGCCTCATCCTCTTGCAGTTGGCTAAGTTCGGCATCAAGTTCCGTGGCCCGGCCTTGCAGATGTTCAAGCTTCTGGGCGGCGCTGCGCTCTTTAATCGCCAGCTGTTGAAGGCTTGCCGCGTGGCTGCGTTCCTGCTCGGCCTGCTGCTCGCGGGCAAGCTCCAGCGCTTCGATCGCTTCACTGGTCGTCTCGCACTGCTCTTCAGCTAGCGCCAGGACTTCTTCATCCTGTTCGCGCTGGGCATCCAGCTCGTTAAACCGGCGGCGGGTCAGCAGCAGCCCATCGACGCCTTGACCGTTGGCCTGCTGATGCAGCCAGCCTCGCCCGTACCAGACGCCATCCCGGCTGACCACGCTTTGCCCCGGGGCGAGGCTTGGCGCAAGCTGCTCGGCTTCCGCGCCGGATTCAACGTAGTGAATACTCGCTAACCATTCACCCAGCGCACCGGCGCCGCTTACCAGTGAATCCAGATGCTGGCTGCCAGTTGAAACAGCGGGCGCTTTTTCATCGATCAGGCACCAGTCGGTCGCCAGGGCTTCCGGCAGCGCGGCAAGCTGATGGCTTGCCACAAGGCGGGCATTTAGCCAGGGGGCGAGCAACCAGGAAATGACCGTTTCCCAGCCGGGCGTGACGTTTAGCGTTTCACCCAGGCGCGGGGCATTACTCAACCCGTGGGTCGCCAGGGTTGCTTCGATATCCGGGTCATGGTCGGCCAGTGCAGCATCAATCAGCGCCTGGAGCGAGGCCAGCTCGCCCTGGCGCTGGCTCAAACTGGCGCGCTGGTCATCGCGGGTGCGTGTGGCCTGCTGATAGGCATTTTTGGCATCGCTGTACTGCTGCTGCCACTGTTCACGGGTTTTGGTGAAGGCTTCGGAGCGCTCTTCTGCTTCCGCCAGCTGGGCCTGAAACTGAGCGTGTTCTTCACGTAGCGCGCTAAGATCCGCTAAATCACCGCGCTGCTGGCGACGTCGCTGGCCTTCTGCCTGCAGGCGTTGAATGCGCTGCTCTAAATCGCGTAGCTGGTCCTGGCTGCGATCGGCCTCGCGGCTTGAGTCCCGCCAGCGGTTTTCGGCTTCAGACCACTGCTGCTCGGCGGCTTCCATGGCAGGGGTGGCATCGGCAAGCGCCTGCTCCAGGGCTTCCAGCTGCTCTTCCAGCGCTTCGTGTTCGGGCGAAAGCGCTTCAAAGCGCTCGTCGATAACGCTCAGGCGCTCGCGGTCGCCTTCGCTGACCCGGCGCTGTTCGTCCAACTCCCGCCGGGCGGTGGCGATGTCGTTAGCCAGCTGGGCCTCACGGCTACGCCGATGCGCCTGATCCTGCTCGAGTCTGGCGATGCGTGTGGTGGTTTCGAAAAACTGCTGCTGGTGGCGCTCAAGTACTTCGGCAAGCTCGTCATGCTGCTCGCGGGCCTGCTCCAGGCGGGTTTCACACTGACGTACGCCAAACACATCTTTTTCAACCGAGATTTCCAGCTCGCGAACCCGGCTCTCCTGCTGCGACTGCTCGGCGCGTAGAGTACGCCCACGCAGCAGCGCCAGCTCGCCTTTCAGCCGGTACTCCAGTTGTTTCAGCTCCTGATAGCGCTTAGCCGCCTCGGCCTGGCGCTTTAAGCGCTCAAGCTGTTTATCCAGCTCCTCGCGAATATCGTCCAAGCGCTCGAGGTTTTCTTGAGTCCGCCGCATGCGGTTTTCGGTTTCCCGGCGGCGCTCCTTGTATTTGGAAATGCCCGCGGCTTCCTCAAGTGTGGAGCGCAGGTCATCCGGGCGGGCTTCGATCAGCCTTGAAATCATGCCTTGGCCGATAATCGCGTAAGAGCGCGGGCCTAGACCGGTGCCCATAAACAGGTCGGCGATATCCCGCCGACGGCACTTCTGGCCATTGAAGAAGTAGTTGGACTGGCCGTCGCGGGTCACTAACCGTTTGACCACGATTTCCGCGTACTGGGCATACACGCCGCCCATGGTGCCGTCGCGGTTGTCGAACTTGAGCTCAATAGATGCCTGGCCCACCGGCTTGCGCCCGGTAGAGCCATTGAAGATAACGTCGGCCATGGACTCGCCACGCAGGGTTTTGGCGGAAGACTCGCCCATTACCCAGCGCACGGCATCGATGATATTGGATTTTCCGCAGCCGTTAGGGCCCACGATCGCGGTCATATTACCGTCGAAGGGCACCGTGACCGGGTCGACAAACGACTTGAACCCAACAAGGCGAATAGAGGTTAAGCGCATGCCGATCCTACAAAGAGTTTATTGATGAACATGAGGGGGTATTCAAAATACACGGTTAATCAAGACTTCGGCAGCGGTGTAGTGACTCAGGGCTTGACTACTCATCGACCGCAGCCTTCTCGGATACATCGGTCAGGCGTTCCTGGGCTGCGCGAATACCTTCACGTAGCGAGGCTGCCGTGTTGGGGTCTTCCACGGTTGCCAGCGCCCGGCGCCAGCGATCAATGGCACGGTTAAAGTCGCCGTTATCGTACGCGTGAATGCCCAATAAGCCTAATACCGTTGGTTGGCGCGGGTCCTGGGCCAGCGTTTCATCCACCAGGTACTGCACTTCTGCAGTCATTTCACGGTTCGCCATAAAAAAGCGAAGTTGCGCCAGCTGTGCCAGCAGCCCAGGGAGGCGGCCTTCAAGGGCGATCAGCCGCTCCAAAGCATCAACGGCTTTTTCCTGATGGCCCGTATCGCGATACAGCGGAAAAAGCATGGCCCACACGTTCGGGTTATTGGGCTGGAGCGACGCCTGCCCTTCTATTCGAGCGATATACGTATCCGCGGTGGCAGTAGGGTCGTTTTGGAGTGTCTGCTGAACTTCGTAGAGGGCAAGATCTCCTTCCGCGCCCTCTTCTAGATACCAAAACAGGCTTAGCACGGCAAAACCCACCGCAATCAAAGGCACCGCCAATCGACCCGCGCGGGGCGACTTTAGCGGCCGCATAGCCTGAGTATGCGTATCTTCGAGCAGGCTGCGCTCAAGCTCCAGGCGGCTCTCTTCAAACGCGGCGGTATTGATATCCCCGCGGCGATGAGCGGCTTCAAGCGATGCCAGGCGGCGCGTAAAGATCGCGACGTTTTGCTCGGCAGCCGTATCATTAGCTTCAAAGGCATGCTGTTCGGCGTAAAGCGCTCCCGCCTTACGCAGCGGAGCGAGTAAACAGACAATCGCCGGTAGCATTACCAGGGCCATGGCAATCCATAACAGTGTCATGACGACCTCCTGCGCTGAATCAAGGCGTCCAGGCGGGCACGCTCTTCAGCGCTCAGAGCCTTGGCCGAGGATTTACGCCGGGTGCGGATTATCAGCAGCAGAAGTACAAAGCCCAGGATACCCAACCCCACCGGCAGCCCCCACAGCAAATAGGTACGCTTCTCCAGGCGGGGGTTGTAAAGGATATAGTCGCCAAAGCGCTCCACCATGTGGCTTACAATTTCACTGTCCGAGCGCCCGTCTTGCAGCATTTGATACACCCGCTCACGCATATCGCCGGAAATCGGCGAGTCGGAATCGCCAATTGCCTGGTTCTCGCACAGCGGACAGCGCATGGAGGCAGTTAAGTCGTGATAGCGCTGCGCAAGCACCGGATCGTCAAACTCGCGTAGCTCGATCCCTCCGGCCGCTGCGCTTATCGAAAGAGCCAACAGAATGGCCGCTGTGACGATACGTATTAACGCCATTTGGCCACCTCCGGCAAAATGCGCTCTGAAACGTCTTGAGGCGAGATATAGCCTTTATGGTGGTAGCGGATAATCCCCTCGGCATCGACCAGGAAAGTTTCCGGGGCGCCATATACGCCCAGATCAAACCCCAGACTGCCTTCAGGGTCGAAGATATTCATCTCAAAAGGGTCGCCGTATTGGTTGAGAAAGCTCATGCCTTTCTCACGCGTATCGCGGTAGTTGACCCCGACCATACGGATACCCTGATCGGCGAGCTCCAATAGCTGCGGCATTTCCTGCTTGCACGCCGGGCACCACTCGCCCCACACGTTGACCAGCGTGACCTCACCTTTCAAGAGTGATTGATCGACCATTTGCTGCTCGTCACGCAGAGTAGTAGCTTCAAACGCTGGGAATTCCCGCGCCATCAACGCTGAGTCGCGCTGTGCCGGATCATGCTGCAGTCGCTGATACAGAAACAGCGCCACCAGTAGAAAACTCACGGGCAAGAGTAGTAGCAATAGCCGGCGGCTCATAGCGTGGCCTCCTGCGGCTCAGACTGACTAGGCGTAGCGGCTGAGGCTTTATTCGTCGCTTTTACACGGCGATAACGCTTATCCACAATCGCCAGCACACCGCCGAGCGCCATCAACAGGCCACCCAACCACAGCCAGCGTACAAAGGGTTTATATTGAATGCGCATGGCCCAGCTGCCGTCGTTCAGATCCTCACCCATGGCCACGTAAAGATCGCGAAACAGGCCAGCTCGCAGCGCCACCTGCGTCATGGGCATGCCGGTGGCTAGATAAAAGCGTTTTTCCGGGCGCATTAAAAAGCCGCGCTCAGAGTCGATATTTTGCACTTCAAGCACCGCCGTGTCGGCCAGAAAGTTGGCGCCCCGACGGCTGGTCAGTTCGGTCATGGTGAACTGATACCCGGCGACCTCGACTGTTGTGCCGGGTGCCATACGTATGGTGCGTTCACTGGCATAGTTGGAAACGACCGCCACCCCGACAATCGTTACGGCGATGCCCATATGGCCAAGCACCATGCCCCAGTAGGCCAGCGACAGCTTGCGTAATCCGGCCAACCGGCTGCGGGCGTGGCGGGTTTTATCGATTAAATCACGCCCCATCGGCAGCACAATCCAGAGTGCTGTCACAATGCCGAGCGACGCCCATAGGTTCCACTCACCGGTGTATATAAATGGCAGTAACACACCCAATACCAGCGCCACTGCCCCTGCAAGCCACAGTTTGCGCTTAAGCTCGCGGGCCTCCATGCTTTTCCAGCGGGCCATCGGCCCCAGGCCCATGAAGATGCACATCACCACGGTCAGCGGTACAAACAGGGCGTTAAAGTAAGGCGGCCCCACGCTGATTTTACCCAGGTTGAGCGAATCCAGAATCAGCGGGTAGAGGGTGCCCAGCAATATAGTCACGGTCATGATGACCAGCACGATATTGTTGATCAGCAGCAGCGCATCCCGTGAAAGCCAGCTGAAGCTAACCTGGTGGCTGACCCTGGGCGCGCGCAGAGCAAACACCAGCAGTGAAAGCGTCACCGTGACCGCCAGCAACACCAGGATAAACAAGCCGCGCGAGGGGTCATTGGCAAACGCGTGTACCGAGGTAAGTACGCCAGAGCGCACCAGAAAAGTACCCAGCAGTGACAGCGAAAAGGTAAAGATGGCCAGCAACACGGTCCAGCTTTTAAACGAGCCGCGCTTTTCAGTGACCGCCAGAGAGTGAATCAGCGCCGTGCCGGTCAGCCAGGGCAAAAGCGAAGCGTTCTCTACCGGGTCCCAAAACCACCAGCCGCCCCAGCCAAGTTCGTAGTAAGCCCACCAGCTGCCCAGCGCGATCCCTACGGTTAAAAAAGCCCAGGCAATATTGGACCAGGGGCGCGCCCAGCGGGTCCAGGCGGCGTCCAACCGTCCGCCCAAAAGCGCGGCAATCGCAAAGGCAAACACCACTGAAAATCCGACATAGCCCATATACAGCATCGGCGGATGAACAATCAGGCCAATATCTTGAAGCAGCGGGTTAAGATCCGCGCCATCGTGAGGCACGTTGGGTAAAAGCCGTTCAAAGGGATTGGAGGTCAGCAGGATAAAGAGTAAGAAGCCCAGGCTAACCAAACCCATGACGCCCTGCACTCGAGCCACCATATCGCGGGGCAGGCCACCGGAAAAGCGTGAGGCAGCATAGCCCCAGCCCGCCAGCATAAAGCTCCACAAAAGCACCGAGCCTTCGTGGTTGCCCCACACGGCGCTCATCTTGTAGTACCAGGGCAGCAGCGAGTTTGAGTTGTTGGCCACGTTGGTCACGCTGAAGTCATCCAGCAGGTAGCTTGTGGTCAGGCACACATACGCCAGCGCGATAAACAGAAACTGCCCCACCGCCATGGGGTGGCCATAAGCCATCCATAAAGGCCTTCGCGTCGTGGCCCCGGCTAATGGCATTACCGCCTGTACCGCAGCCATTAGCACGGCAATAATCAATGCGAAATGGCCAAGTTCAGGGATCATTTTTACCAACATCGGCGCTCCAACCTAGCACTGGCCCTAAGGCTTACGGCATTCATCAAGCATTTCCATTATGCATTCAGGCGCTTACTCATTCAGACGCTTGCTTATTCAGGCGCTTGCCCACTTCGGCGGCCTTCTCTTGATAATCGGCGGGTGAATAACCAGCGTCTTCCAAGGCCTGCGCCACCTCGGGTGGCATATAGTTTTCATCGTGGCGGGCAAGCACCTTATCCGCCACAAACCGCCCGTCGGCTTGAAGCTTGCCGACCACCACCACGCCCTGCCCCTCTCGAAATAAATCCGGCAGGATACCGTTGTAAGAGACGCCCAGCTCATCGACGTAGTCGGTAATCCGAAACTCGACATCCAGGCTTTGCGGGTCGCGAAATACCGAGCCCTCTTTGACCAGGCCCCCCGCGCGTATGGAGCGCTCAATAGGCGCATCGCCCTGGGCGATCTGCACCGGGCTGAAAAACAGATTGATGTTGGCACGTAACGCATAGAGCGTCAGCCCAATGGCAAGCCCGGCTAACACGATGCCGCCGAGGATGATCAACAGCTTTTGGCGACGTTTAGGTGTCATCGCTATGGCTCGCTTGAAGTGAGTTCGGCGCGGTACTGGTGCTTGGGAGCGGACGCGTTGTTTCACGCCGGGCCCGGCGCTTTAAATCACGGATCAGCAGGCGGCGCTCCATGCGTGCATGCCCAACGCTGGCAATCATTAATAGCGCCGTGACGCCCCAGGCGGCCCATACATAAGGCGCATGCCCTCCCATGGCCAAAAACGCCGAGAACGAGGAAAACGCCATCAGTGCGCCTCCTTGATCAAATCCATGACCCAGCGCTTATTGGCCTCACGGCGCAGGATTTCACTGCGCGTGCGCATCAGCGTCAGGGCGATAAAGAAGCAGTAGAAGCCTAGCACCATGATCAACAACGGCAACCACATTTCAGCGGGCATGGTCGGGCTTGAGGTTACCCTAAAGGTTGCAGGCTGATGCAGGGTAAACCACCAATCAACCGAATATTTGATAATCGGGATATTAATCACCCCGACCATGGCAAGCACCGAGGCGGCCCGCGAGCCGCTGTCACGGCTTGTAAAAGCACCGCGCAAGGCAATGACGCCCAAAAATAAAAACAGCAGAATCAACATCGAGGTAAGTCGCGCGTCCCACATCCACCAGGTGCCCCAGGTAGGTACGCCCCACACCGCGCCGGAGAATAGGGCGACAAACGTCATCACTGCCCCCAAAGGCGCCATAACGGTCGCTGCCATGTCGGCAATCTTGATCTTCCAGACCATAAACACCAGCGCCGCCGCGGCCATGGAGACAAAAATCGACTGCGCTAAAAAGGCTGCGGGCACGTGCACGTAAATGATTCGAAAACTATTGCCCTGCTGGTAATCCGCCGGCGCGAAGGCCAGCCCCCATAGCGTGCCGACAGCGATCAAAAGCAGCGAGACCGTCCAGAACCAGGGCTGTAATTTTCCACTCATTGAGTAGAACCATTTGGGGGAGCCCCACTTATGGATAAAGGTCCACATGGCGTGTCTTTCCTTAACCGTTAATGCTGATGCGTAGCGAAGCGGCTATCGCCCAGGGTGCCAGTAACAGGGACGCGGCTAAAAGTGCTCCCAACATCGCCAGATGGGCGGCAACGCCTTCACCAAGAAGGGCGGCCTGCACCGCGCCTACGCCAAAAATAAGCACCGGGATATACAGCGGCAGTATCAACAGCGACAGCAGCACGCCACCGCGGGCGATCCCCACCGTTAGCGCGGCCCCAATGGCACCAATCAAACTCAAACTGGCGCTGCCTATCGCCAGTGAAAGCGAAAGAACCGCGTAACTTCCGGCCGGTAGTGCCAGCATGATGCCGAGCAGCGGTGCCATCAGCGCAAGCGGTAGCCCGGTGAATAGCCAATGCGCGGCCACTTTGGCCAAGCTCAATATGGCCAGTGGTTGAGGCGCTAACAGCAGTTGCTCCAGGCTGCCATCGTCATAATCGGTGCGAAACAGGCTATCCAGAGACAGCAGCGCGGCTAAAAGCGCGGCCACCCATAAAAGCCCAGGGGCAATAAGCGCCAACATGTCGGGGTCGGGTGAAATACCGATAGGAAACAGCGTCACCACCAGTGCAAAAAATACCAGCGGATTGAGTAGCTCGCCGCGCCGCCGCAGCATCAGCGTTAAATCGCGCTCAAGCGTAGCTTTAAAGGCGATCCAAAGGCTGCCTTGAGCAGGCGCTTCGACAATCACGACGGCTGGCGCAGCGTTGGTGCGTTGCAACGACATCTTCTACCCCAACTGAACGCATCTGACGGTGGACGTTACCGCAAGCGCATGGTGCGTGGTCAATAAAACGCAGCCCCCCGCCTGAACGTGGGCCGCCAGCTGGGCTTCCAACGCCGTCACACCCTGGCGGTCAATGGCCGTAAATGGTTCATCCAGCACCCAGAGCGCACGCCGAGTAAGCGTTAAGCGAGCCAGGGCGACACGGCGTTGCTGACCCGCCGACAGCTGCCCAGCAACGACATCTTCAAAGCCGTTGAGACCCACCTTGGCTAACGCTTCCAAGCGCTGCTCTTCACTGCCTTTATCGCCATTGAGCGCTTGATACCAAGCTAAGTTTTCCAATGGCGAAAGCCCGGCCTTAACGCCGGGGGAATGACCTAGATAAAGCAGATTGGCAAGAAACTGCTCACGGGCTTTACGCAGTGGTGTGCTGTTCCAGTAAAGCTCGCCTTCATACTCGCCTAGTTGACCCGCCAAAATTTTAAGCAGCGTGGTTTTGCCACTGCCGTTGGGGCCTTCAATTCGCAGGATTTCTCCACTGCGAATCTTTAGATCGAGCCCTTCAAATAACCAGCGCCCATCGCGCTCGCAGGCTAATTGTCGTGCTTCCAGGCACAGGCTCAAACGTCTCTCCCAGCGCATTAATAATGGCCAAAACTCTACACGCAAAGCCGCTTTATCGCCAGCCAGGTACCGATTGCTTCAGCAATTAATCAAGCACGCTAACAATGTGAGCAAACCACACGGTTCATGATGAATTGACAAAAACAGCACTACCACTGTATGCAAAAACAGCTGTATACTGAAACCACTGTATGAAAACACATATTAATAAAGTCTGATTTACTACGACTCATGCCTAGGGAAAGGGCGCTGCATTGGAGAACCCAATATGAATATATCGATGTCAGCACCAACACCTGCTTGCCGTTCAGTATTAGGCGCGGGGCTTGGCGCTTCAAAAAGCACGTCCTCTGCACGTGCCGTGTCCGCTTCAGGCCGTATGAAAAGGCACAATACTTACGCGCTTAAAATACGCGGCAACCGACTGCGCGATTGCAACTTATTCGATGGGGATGTCATTATTATTCGGCGTTTTCAACGCGATGCCCATGAAGAAACCGCCGTTGCGCAGATCAACCAGCAGCAAGTCGCTTTAAAGCAGCTCTCTATCAGCCGCTTTGGAGTACATTTATGGCCTGCTGACGCCCAGGCGCCGGATCTCTTTTTGCACAATCGCGATATTCAAGTGTTAGGAATGGTAATGGGGGTGGCTCAGGATAACGCCCACCACCTGGCTACCGATTCTTATGGTCCCATGGAGCATTGATTGCGTTACCGAGTCCCGGATTTACCTGCCGCGCAGTGGCACACCGCTGAAATCGACGTCGAAAAGAGCCAGTTTCTGGCGTGGCTATGCCATGCGCCCGACGTTGGCGCTTTCGGTGCGCTGCTTGAGGCCGCCAGAGCCGCCCATCCCAATGCCAGCCACCACTGCACTGCCTATATAGCCGGGCCTCCCGGCGAGCAAACGTTGATTGGATTTTCGGATGATGGTGAGCCGGGCGGCACGGCGGGCAGGCCGATGTATCAGGTACTTCAGGGCAGCCAGCTGGGTGAAATTGGCTGCGTGGTAATTCGCTACTTTGGGGGCACCAAACTCGGCACCGGCGGCTTGGCTCGCGCCTATGCTCAAGCGGTCAGCCATGCGCTGGAAAGCCTGCCAACCCGTGAAGTGATCGAGCGAGACGCCTACGCGCTGCGCCTTACCTTTGCCAGCGAAGCCATTGCCCGCGCTTGGTGCGATGAGCAGATGATCCCCATTGAGCAGGTCGACTATGATGGCGAAGGCGTCAAGCTAACCATCGGCTGGCCTCGCGATCACACGTTCGACCTATCCCCGCTGGAAAACCGCTTAAAGTGCACCCTGGACGTTAGCCCGGTCACTACCCCCACTTTTTGATTCTATTCCAAGCCCACTATCCCCCAAATCTCCTCCAAAAAAAACGGCTTACGGAGTCAACCGTAAGCCGCGTAGCGAGTAATTACGTTTACACCCGCTGATCTATTTCCGATATGTCCCGGGCCTAGCTCCGCCCTATCCCAAATATTTAATCATGACCCCGGCAGCCACGGCAGAACCGATCACACCAGCCACGTTCGGGCCCATGGCATGCATCAGCAAGAAGTTATGCGGATTCGCTTCAAGCCCGACTTTATTGGCTACCCGCGCAGCCATGGGTACTGCCGATACGCCGGCGGCACCAATCAGTGGGTTAATCGGCATACGGCTCATCAGGTTCATTAGCTTCGCCATTAATACCCCGGCGGCCGTGCCAATTCCGAAGGCCACGATGCCCAACCCCAGAATACCCAAGGTTTCAACCGACAGAAAACTCTCGGCCATCAGCTTTGAGCCCACCGAAAGCCCCAGGATGATTGTTACGATATTGATCAACGCATTCTGAGCGGTATCGGAAAGCCGCTCGACCACGCCACACTCACGCATCAGGTTACCAAAGCAGAACATGCCGAGAAGCGGTGCGGCGTCGGGCAGGAACAGCGCCACAAGAATCAACAGCATCAGCGGGAAAACAATCTTTTCCAGCTTGGACACCGGACGCAGCTGCGTCATCTTGATCTGACGCTCTTTTTCGGTGGTCAACAGCCGCATGATGGGCGGCTGAATCAGCGGCACCAGCGCCATATACGCATAGGCCGCCACCGCGATCGCTCCCAACAGCTCAGGGGCAAGCATGCTTGCGACATAGATCGACGTTGGACCATCTGCCCCGCCGATAATCCCGATCGCGGCTGCCTGATTAAGCGAGAAATCCATTACGCCCATGGAGGTCAGCACAACGGCGCCAAACAGCGTGGCGAAAATACCAAACTGAGCAGCCGCGCCTAAAAACAGCGTGCGCGGATTGGCAAGGAGCGGCCCAAAATCGGTCATCGCGCCGACGCCCATAAAGATCAGCAGCGGCGCAATGCCCGAGGCAATGGCAACCGTATAGAAGTTATACAGCATGCCATTACTGTAACCGACGCTCGCGGCAACATCTTTGGCGGCACGCAATTGGTCCGGCGCTACGTCGCTATGAGCCAGCGCCTTGAGCGCTTCACGCCAGCCTTCAATACCGGCCAAAGGATCTAGCGCGACCCCGAGCGCTGCGCCAATCTGCTGAAGCACGGCAGGCTTGGCCACTTCAATGGCCTGATCCAGCGCTGAAATCGCAAGGCCGGCTTCGGGGATATTGGCAAGAATGCCCCCAAAGCCAATAGGCACCAGCAGCAGCGGCTCAAATTTCTTATGGATCGCCAAATAAAGCAGCAGTAGCCCGACCCCGATCATGACCGCCTGACCAAGCTCAAGATTATAAAGCCCAGAGCCTTCCCATAAGGTGATTAATTTTTCCATTCCCGATATGCCCTTAAAGCTCAATCAGTGCGTCACCAACAGCTACGCTGTCACCTTCGCTAACGTTAACTTTCGATACCGTGCCGGCACTGCTGGCGCGGATTTCGGTTTCCATTTTCATTGCTTCAAGGATGATCACCACATCCCCTTCCGCCACCTGATCGCCTGGGCGTACGTTCACTTTGAAAATATTGCCGGCAAGCGGTGCCTCGATACGCTCACCGCTACTTTCAACCGCCGGTGCTGGCGCTGCACTTGCCGCAGGAGCGGCTTGCTCTTGCACCTGACCAATATCGCCGCCTTCAGAAACTTCCACCACAAACGCTTTGCCGTTGAGCTTTACGGTGTAGGTTTCAGGGCCGCGCGCCGCCACTTGCGTACTGGCTTGGGGGGCTACCGGGGCCTTGGTGGGCTGGTTTTCTGCCGCCTGAGGCGCGGGCTCGAAGGCCTCGGGGTTATCGCGGTTTTTAAGAAATTTCAGGCCAATTTGCGGGAACAGCGCGTAGGTTAAAACATCGTCAATCTCGCGTTCCCCTTCTGCCAAACGCACGTTGTCGGCACTGGCTTTCTGCTTAAGCTCCGCCGCCAACTTGTCCATCTCAGGCGTAAGATTATCCGCCGGACGGCAGGTGATTGGCTGACCGCCTTCCAGTACGCGGGCCTGAAGTTCGGTATCAAACGGTGCGGGCGCCGCGCCATACTCGCCTTTAAGCAGCGCCTGAACTTCTTTAGAAATTGATTTGTAACGCTCGCCCATCATGACATTCATGACCGCCTGGGTGCCGACAATCTGCGACGTCGGCGTCACCAGAGGAATAAACCCCAGGTCTTCGCGCACACGCGGAATCTCGCTGAGCACATCATCCAGCTTATCACCGGCGCCCTGCTCTTTGAGCTGGCCTTCCATATTGGTCAGCATGCCACCGGGCACCTGAGCCACGAGAATGCGCGAATCAATGCCGCGTAGCGAGCCTTCAAAAGCCGCGTACTTTTTGCGCACCTCACGGAAGTAACCGGCAATATCTTCCAGCAGCTCAAGATCCAGCCCGGTATCGCGGCCGGTGTCTTTGAGCATCGCCACAACGGACTCAGTGGGGCTATGGCCATAGGTCATCGACATGGAGGAAATAGCGGTATCCACGTTATCAATACCGGCTTCTACCGCCTTAAGAATGGTCGAGGTAGAAAGCCCGGTAGTAGCGTGGCAGTGTAGATGGACTGGAATAGACAGGTTTTTCTTCAGACGGGTTACCAGCTCAAACGCCGTGTAGGGCGTTAACAGTCCCGCCATATCCTTGATAGCCAACGAGTCTGCGCCCATTGCCGCAATAGTATTTGCAAGATCGACCCAGCTATCCAGGGTATGTACCGGACTGACCGTATAGGAAATGGTCCCTTGGGCATGCCCACCCACCTGACGCACCGCTTTAATGGCACGCTCCAGATTTCGGGGGTCATTCATGGCGTCAAACACACGAAAAACGTCCACGCCGTTAGTCTTGGCACGTTCGACAAATTTGTCGACTACATCGTCAGCGTAGTGGCGATAGCCAAGCAGATTCTGGCCGCGTAACAGCATCGCCTGCGGCGTGTTAGGCATGGCTTCTTTTAGCGCCCGGATACGCTCCCATGGGTCTTCGCCCAGATAACGAATACACGCGTCGAAGGTAGCGCCGCCCCAGGTTTCAAGCGACCAATAGCCGACACGGTCCAGTTTTTCGGCAATAGGCAGCATGTCTTCAAGACGCAGTCGGGTTGCAAACAGCGACTGATGGGCGTCACGCAGCACAACATCGGTAATCCCCAGCGGGCGTTTTGTCTCGTTCATGGCGATAGCTCACACGTTAAAATTATAGATATGTAGTAAAACTAACAAAAAAAGCCGATTTAATTGTCGCAGCGAACAAAATGCGTGTCGCTTATTTCGACGGCGAAGAACGGTAACGATGCACTGCAGCACTGATCGCTGCCTTCACTTCGGCATCCGTATCGGCCTGTGCAGGCGTGCGTACACTCTGCGGCGCCGGCATGACCGGTGTGGGCAGCGGCTGAAAACGCCCCATCAGTTTTGACAACAGCGTGACACTGATGACTAAAACCGTAAGGAAAACAAAAACAAACCCCATCCCCAAGCCCATAATGGCAAGGCCTTCCTGGAGCAGCTCTGAATCCTGCATAACCCCTCTCCTGTTATTAGGCGCTAATCATGTGCCAAAGTCCTATAAAAGCTCCTTGGCGTAATGTAAGTAATACTCTAACCTGCCACACTCAGCATAGATTGCAATCGCGCCATAGTGGAAGTCATGGTTGTTAATTTACTACAAAGTGGAAAGATAGGTCTCGCTCCGATGGAGGGCGTTATTGATGCCCTTACCCGCGATTTATTAACGCGTCGGGCTGGCTTTGATTGGACCGTCACAGAATTTGTGCGCGTCGTTGATACGCGCCTTCCGCCCCGGGTGTTCTATAAACACTGCCCTGAGCTTGAAAAACGCCCGGTAGCCACCCCTAGCGGCATTCCTGTGCATTTACAGCTACTTGGCTCTGACCCAACCGCTCTTGCCGAAAACGCGCGTCAGGCGTTAGCGTTGGGCGCTTTAAGCGTGGATTTGAATTTTGGCTGCCCTGCCAAGCTGGTTAACCGTCACGATGGCGGCGCATCCCTTCTGCGCCGACCTGAACGCGTCTATCAGGCAGTCAAGGCGGTAGCGGATGCTCTTGAAGGCCAGATACCGGTCACCGCCAAGATTCGTCTGGGCTTTTCCAACCGTCAGCTGGCGGTCGCCTGTGCCCAGGCGACTCAGGCGGGCGGCGCCTCCCGGCTGGTAGTGCATGGGCGTACACGCGATGAAGGCTATCGCCCGCCAGCGCATTGGGAGTGGATTGGCCGGGTGCGTCAGCAAGTGTCGATACCGGTGGTCGCCAATGGGGATATCTGGACGCTGGAGGCGTACTGGAAAGCGCGTACGCTGTCAGGCTGCTCTGATGTGATGCTAGGGCGTAGCGCGCTAGCCGACCCCTGGCTTGCGCCACGCATTCGGCATTGGCAGCAAACCGGCGAGCGGTTGCCTGAAACGACATGGCCGATGCGCGCCAGCGTGATCAAAGAGTACGCTCGCCTACAGCGCCAACATTTGCCTGACCGCATCGTGGTGTCACTGGTGAAACAGTGGCTTGCCCAAATGCGTCAAGGCAATGAAGAGGCCAACCAGCATTTTCAGCGCGTTAAACGCCTAACCGACCTGGACACCCTGCTTCAAAGCTTGGTGCCTGATACAACGCCTGCTGAGCGGCTCGCTGTCAGCATCTAACCCTCTGGACAAAAAAAAGCGCCCTCGCAATACGCGGGGCGCTCTAAACGATCCAAGAACGTGGCGCGAGCCGCCACGATCAGGCTAGAAACAGAAAACCCGCTCTCATTGAAGAGAACGGGTTTGAAATCTGGCGCGCCCGGGAGGATTCGAACCTCCGACCCCCTGATTCGTAGTCAGGTACTCTATCCAGCTGAGCTACGGGCGCTTTAGGTGATGCAAGTGCTTACAAAGTACATAGTGACTTAATGCTTTACATCAAGTTAGAAGATGGCGCGCCCGGGAGGATTCGAACCTCCGACCCCCTGATTCGTAGTCAGGTACTCTATCCAGCTGAGCTACGGGCGCATCTTCTATTGTGCTATTGGCGGAGAGAGAGGGATTCGAACCCTCGATAGGGCTATAAACCCTATACTCCCTTAGCAGGGGAGCGCCTTCAGCCACTCGGCCACCTCTCCTCAACGGCACGGCGCGAATATTACCGATTTCAGCAGCTGCTGTCCATACTTATGTCGATTTTTTTTCGCACCGGCTTTAGTTTGCCGTTTAGACGCCCTGTAGTAGGCGTAATAAAGGCGGCCATTTACTCTGTTTCGCTTTCACTATTGCGCTCACGCTGAATGCGCTGATAAATCTCTTCACGGTGTACAGCAACGTCTTTCGGCGCGTTAACGCCAATACGTACCTGGTTACCTTTCACACCTAGCACTGTGACGGTGATTTCATCACCGATCATCAGCGTTTCGCCAACACGGCGGGTTAGGATGAGCATGGCTGATCTCCTTCTCAGACGTTTTTATACAACGGGTTGTGTCCGCCAGAAGCGCCACTACGCCATTATGCGGCATAGCAGCGCCTTCACCAATGGCTCTGGCTCCATGACACCTAAACCTCCCGTTGAAAGAAAGCTCACCACCAACGGTAGCGAGTACCTCTTCAGCGTAGAAGGTTTAAGGCATAAATGTTATTCAGATTCTATATTTGCTTTATCCAAACCATATGCTTTGTGTAAGGCATTAACTGCTAATTCCATATGCTTTTCATCAATCACGACTGAAATTTTAATCTCAGAGGTGGAAACCATACGAATATTGACGTTTTCGTCGGCCAATACACGGAACATTTTCGAGGCAACGCCTGCATGCGAGCGCATGCCGACACCGACCAGGGATACTTTAGCGATATTATCATCGCCACGCAGCTCACCACCGCCCAAATCGGGAATGACGGTTTCTTCGATCAGCTTCTTGGTGGCTTTGTAATCGCCTTTGGCAACCGTAAAGGTGAAATCGGTGTAATCACCTGCCGGCGCCACGTTCTGCACGATCATATCGACTTCGATATTGGCATCGGCGATAGGACCCAGAATACGTGAGGCAACACCCGGAACATCAGGGGTATGGAGCAGGGTCAGTTTGGCTTCGTTTTTGGTAAACGCGATTCCTGAGATCAGCGGTTCTTCCATGGAGTCCTCGTCTTGGTCAGAATCTGCAACAATTAAGGTACCGGGGCCATCTTCAAAGCTCGACAGTACCCGCAGGGGAACGTTGTATTTGCCGGCAAACTCTACGGCACGGATTTGCAGTACTTTAGAGCCCAGGCTTGCAAGCTCGAGCATTTCTTCAACCGTAATGCTTTCCAGACGCTGCGCTTTAGTGCACACGCGGGGATCAGTGGTGTAAACCCCATCGACATCAGTATAAATCTGACACTCGTCCGCATTAAGCGCAGCGGCTAGTGCAACACCGGTAGTATCGGAGCCACCACGGCCAAGCGTTGTGATATTGCCTTCTTCATCAACGCCTTGAAAACCCGCGACGACCACTACCTGTCCAGCATCAAGATCGGCTTTAAGATCATCGGTTTCAATGCGTTGGATACGCGCCTTGGTATGCGCGCTGTCGGTATGAATACCGATCTGGGCCCCCGTGTGCGAGGTCGCCGGCACGCCGATCTGCTGAAGCGCCATGGCAAGAAGCGAAATCGTTACCTGCTCACCGGTTGAGAGCAGCATATCCATCTCACGCGGGGCGGGGTCCTCATTTAACGCATGGGCCATATCGGTTAGTCGGTTAGTCTCTCCGCTCATTGCAGAGACCACCACGACGATCTGGTGTCCCTGATCACGAAAGCCTTTAACCTTTTCCGCTACGGCCTTAATACGGTCGACAGAGCCCACCGAGGTGCCGCCGAACTTCTGTACGTATAGTGCCATATGCCGTTTTTCCTATTCGTTCGGGAATGGAGGATGAAACGTAATTTAAATGAACAAAAGGCCGGTCGCTATAATGCCACCGGCCTTGGGTTTAGCTAAGTATATTTTCAAGCCACGCCGGGACACTGCTCAAGGCGTCGGGTAAGCCATCTGGCTGGCTGCCCCCTGCCTGCGCCATGTCGGCACGGCCACCACCTTTACCTCCTACCTGCGAGGCAACATGGTTAACCAGCTCACCCGCCTTCACACGTTGGGTAAGATCCTGCGTCACGCCTGCAATTAGGCTGACTTTACCGGCAGCCTTATCAGCCACACCCAGGATAATCACGCCTGAGCCGATTTTATTTTTCAGCTGATCGAGCACGCCGCGCAGATCTTTACCGGAAACGCCTTCCAGCTGGGTCGCCAGCAGCTTAACGCCGTGGATCTCTTGCGCCTGGCTCAACATATCGCTGCCTGCGGCGCTGGCAAGCTTGGCTTTTAACTGTTCAAGCTCTTTTTCCAGGCTGCGGTTACGCTCAACTAGCGACTCGACGCGGCCTTCGACCTGCTCAGGCTTGGTTTTCAAACGCTCGCCCAGACGCTGCACGCGGGCTTCCTGCTCACGGAAGTAGGCCAGTGCATTCTCGCCGGTAATAGCTTCAATCCGGCGAACGCCGGATGCGATACCGACTTCGCTGATAATGTGGCAACAGCCGATATCACCACTTCGGCTTACGTGGGTACCGCCACACAGCTCAATAGAGAAGCCGTCTGCACCAATGGTCAACACGCGTACGTTTTCCGCGTATTTGGCTTCAAACAGCGCGGCCGCGCCTTTAGCCTTGGCTTGATCCAGGCTCATCTGCTCGGTTTTCGTTGGCGCATTGGCAAGAATCTGCTCATTTACCAGGCGCTCAACTTCCGCTAACTGCTCGGCGGTCATTGGCTCAAAATGGCTAAAGTCAAAGCGCAGACGCTCAGCATTGACCAGCGAGCCTTTCTGCTGAACGTGATCACCCAGCACCATACGCAGGGCTTTATGCAGCAGGTGGGTGGCTGAGTGGTTGCGGATCGTTGCCGAGCGCAGGCTGGCATCGACCTGCCCTTTCACGCTTGCGCCAACGTTAAGCGCGCCCTCCACCATGACACCCTGATGCAGGTGATGACCGCTCTGCTTTTGCGTGTCGGTGACCTGAAAGCGGCCGCCTTCCACATATAAGTAGCCGGTATCGCCTACCTGGCCGCCGGACTCACCGTAAAACGGCGTACGATCCAGCACCACGGTGCCCTTCTGGCCGGCTTCCAGCGCCGCCAGGGCATTGCCTTCGCTATCCACAATGGCGGTTACGGTGGACTGGTCTTCCAGACGGTCATAGCCGGTAAAGCTGGTTTCGCCGTCAAGCTCGATAGAGGCACTGTAGTCGGCACCGAACTGGCTGGCAGCACGAGCACGCTCACGCTGCGCTTCAAGCTCACGCTGGAAACCTTCTTCATCCAGCGTGACGTTACGCTCGCGGCAAACATCGGCAGTGAGATCAAACGGGAAGCCGTAGGTATCGTAAAGCTTAAATACCGTTTCACCGGAGAGCATATTGCCCTCAAGCTCTTCAAGCGCCGCGTTCAGCAATCCCATTCCGTGGTCAAGGGTACGGGCAAACTGCTCTTCTTCCTTCAATAGAACGCGGGCAATCTGCGCACGCGCCTCACGAAGCTCAGGGTAGGCTTTGCCCATCTCGGCATCCAGCGCATCCACAAGCATATGGAAGAACGGCTTGGTCGCGCCCAGCTTGTGGCCATGGCGAATTGCCCGACGGATAATACGCCGCAGCACGTAGCCACGGCCTTCGTTAGACGGCAGTACACCGTCGGCAATCAGGAAAGCACACGAACGAATGTGGTCTGCAATAACGCGCAGCGAAGGTGTCGCGGTATCCGCATGTCCGGTCGCTTTGGCGGCCGCCTGAAGCAGGTTCTGGAACAGGTCGATCTCGTAGTTGGAGTGAACGCCCTGCATTACCGCGGCGACCCGCTCAAGGCCCATGCCGGTATCGATAGACGGCTTAGGCAGCGGGTTCAGCGTACCCTGGGCGTCGCGGTCAAACTGCATGAAGACCAGGTTCCAGATCTCGATATAGCGGTCGCCATCTTCATCGGCACTGCCGGGAGGTCCGCCCCATACGTCAGGACCATGATCAAAGAAGATTTCCGAGCTGGGGCCGCAAGGGCCGGTATCGCCCATCTGCCAGAAATTATCTTCATCCAGCCTGGAGAAGCGTTCCGGATCAATACCGATTTCGTCTTTCCAGATCCGCTCGGCTTCGTCGTCGCTAATGTGTACCGTCACCCAAAGCTTCTCTTTGGGAAGTCCTAAAGTTTCGGTTAAAAATGTCCACGCGAAGCGAATGGCATCATGCTTGAAGTAATCGCCAAAGCTGAAGTTACCCAGCATTTCGAAAAACGTATGGTGGCGCGCCGTGTAGCCGACGTTGTCCAGATCATTATGCTTCCCCCCCGCGCGCACACAGCGCTGGGCAGAAGTTGCACGCACATAGGGGCGTGGATCGCGGCCAAGGAAGACATCCTTGAACGGCACCATGCCTGCATTGGTAAACAGCAGTGTGGGGTCGTTACCCGGCACCAGCGAGCCTGTGGGGACGATAGTATGTCCCTGCTCTTCAAAAAAGGATAAAAAAGCCTGTCTAATCTCTGCGCTTCTCATAGGGTATCCGTAACATTAAAGCATGATGCCCCAGGGCGCTGTCGCCGCTACCCGCTGGGGTCGCAAAAGCGCCATTATAGCGCAGTTGTCAAACGACTAAAGCGGCAGTTAGTGGCTAATAGCTAAAGACGTAAGAAAACGATCAGGCACAATAGTGATAAAAGAAGGCTTTACAAGCAAGAGAGCGCGTAACGAATTTGTTCAAAATCGAAACCACGCGAGGCAAGAAAGCGCTCACGTTTGGCGCGCTCTTTTGGGGTATCACCGGGGGAGGAGAAGCGCCGCGCCAGGGTGGCACTGGCAAGCTCAAACCAGTCAACGCCTTCGTTTTCTTCCACGGCGACGAGCGCGTTGCTTAAAATTTCCTGATCAATGCCACGCTGGCGGAGTTCACCTTTAATGCGTATGACGCCTTGACCACGAATAATACGTGAACGAATAAAACTTTCGGCAAAGCGCACATCCGACTGAAGCCCCTGTTCTTCCAGGGTATCCAGGCACGCCTCAATGTCTGCGTTCTCGAAAGCTTTCTTGGTTAGTCTTTGCGCTATCTCAGCGCGAGAATACTCGCGCCGAGATAGCAGCTGAAGTGCTATGTCGCGTGGGGTTGCATCACGTGACGAAGCAAACATACGATTTACAGCAGGTCGTCGTCAGCATCAGCGGCGACATCAGCCGCTGGCGCTTCTTCTTTTTTCGGGTCAGGCTTGGCAAGCAACTGCTCCCGGATCTGGCTTTCGATCTCTTGCATGATTTCCGGATGCTCTTCAAGGTACTGGGCGGCGTTTGCCTTACCCTGACCAATCTTGTTGCCTTTATAGCTGTACCAGGCGCCTGCCTTGTCGACCAGGTTGCACTGCACGCCCAGATCAACTACCTCACCAGCATGGTAAATACCCTTGCCGTACAGGATCTGGAACTCGGCCTGACGGAACGGCGGTGCTACCTTGTTTTTAACCACTTTAACGCGGGTTTCGTTACCGGTGACTTCATCACCCGATTTTACGGAACCGGTACGGCGAATATCGAGCCGCACGCTGGAGTAAAACTTCAGCGCGTTACCGCCCGTCGTGGTTTCCGGGCTACCAAACATCACGCCGATCTTCATGCGGATCTGGTTGATAAACACCACGAGGCAGTTGGCGTTTTTGATATTACCGGTGATTTTACGCAGCGCCTGAGACATCAAACGCGCCTGCAGACCTACATGGGTATCACCCATTTCGCCTTCGATTTCAGCACGCGGCGTCAGCGCGGCAACGGAGTCGATAATGATCACGTCAACGCCGCCCGAGCGGACCAGCATATCGGTGATTTCAAGCGCCTGCTCACCGGTGTCCGGCTGAGATACCAGCAGGTCATCCAGGTTAACACCCAGCTTTTCTGCATAGCTTGGATCAAGGGCGTGCTCGGCATCAACGAACGCACATACCTTGCCCTGCTTCTGTGCTTGAGCAATGACCGACAGGGTCAGCGTGGTCTTACCCGACGATTCCGGTCCAAAAATCTCTACAACCCGGCCAAAGGGCAAACCACCAATGCCAAGAGCGATGTCCAAGCCTAGCGAGCCAGTAGACACTGACGGCATGACGACACGCGGAGCGTCGCCCAAGCGCATCACCGTGCCTTTACCAAACTGGCGATCGATCTGACTAAGTGCGGCGTTTAGCGCTTTCGTACGGTTGTCATCCTGAGCCATGCAAACACCCTCATCACAAACTGTATAATTACACAGTATTATGCCAAAAATTTGCTGGTAAACAAATCCTCAACGTCGTTTTTAACGATTATTTCTCAACCTCGCCTTCCCCAGAAGCATCCAGGCGCGCTACCAGGCCTGCCAACGCCTCGCGTACCGCCTGCTCGCGTACTGCCTGACGGTCTCCGGGAAAATGAAAACATTCCGCCTGCTGATGGGCCATATCTCCCCAGGCAAGCCAAACGGTGCCCACTGGTTTTTCTGGACTGCCCCCATCAGGCCCCGCCACACCGCTTACTGCAACACCTAGCTGAGCACCGCTTTCCTGGCAGGCGCCTACTACCATAGCTTTTACCACCGCCTCACTGACAGCACCTTCAGCTTCCAGTGTAGCGGCTGACACACCCAGCAGGCGTGTTTTTGCCGTATTCGCATAGGTAATATAGCCCGTTGTAAAATAAGCCGAGCTTCCCGCCGCCGAGGTAATGGCACTGGCGATGCCACCGCCCGTACATGACTCCGCCGCGGTTATTTCTATCTGACGCTGCTGACAGACCCGCCCAAGCCGCTGCGCCAGAAGTGACAAATCAAGATTTTTAAGGCTGGATACGCTAGGGGGCATGGTCGCTCCTTCATGTAGGACATCAGTTCAGCGTAGAATACTGCGTTTAGCTTTCTCAAAGAAATCGCTCAAAGAAATCGCTCAAAAGTACGTAACCCAAGAATGTAGTTAAAAAGGTAGTAAAGAGCGTATTTCAAAGCACATATTTCAAGAACATGCCGCAAGCCACGCTGGCCTGCGCCACGCTCAATCAGGACGCCCATGTCACAGGCCATTCCCCCCAACACGCCAATGATCACGCAGTATTTAAAGATCAAACGTGAACACCCCGAGGTACTACTGTTCTACCGCATGGGGGATTTTTACGAGCTGTTTTTCGACGACGCCAAACGCGCTTCAGCCCTGCTGGACATTACGCTCACCCAGCGCGGCCAGTCAGGCGGCAAACCGATCCCCATGGCTGGCATCCCCTATCATAGCGCCGAGGGCTATCTCGCCCGCCTGGTAGCTACCGGTGAGTCGGTCGCCATTTGTGAGCAGATTGGCGACCCAGCTACCAGCAAAGGCCCCGTCGAGCGCCAGGTAGTGCGTATTGTGACACCCGGCACCCTGCACGATGAGGCCCTGCTCGATGCCCGACGTGACAACGTGCTGGTGGCCCTGGCACCTGGCAGCGATCGCTGGGGACTTGCCTGGCTTGAGCTTTCCAGCGGACGTTTTAGCGTGCTGGAAGTAGACAGCGAAGCTGAAATGCTCGCCGAGCTGACCCGCCTCTCTCCCGCTGAACTACTGATCCCCGAGAGCTTAACGCTTCCCGACATTTGGTCACAAAAGCGTAGCTTACGCCGACAGGGCGAGTGGCTTTTTGATCTGGAAAGCGCCAATCGCAGCCTGTGCGATCAGTTTGAAGTGCAGGATTTGCGCGGGTTTGGCTGCGCTCACCTGACCACTGCCCTTGTCGCCGCTGGCGTACTGATCGATTACGCGCGTGACACACAGCGCTCGCGCCTGCCCCACGTCACCGCGCTGAGCGTCGAAAACCGCGATGACGCGGTAGTGATCGATGGCGCCAGTCGGCGCAATCTGGAGATTGATATCAACCTGGGCGGCAGCGCCGACAATACGCTGGCCAGCGTGCTGGACACCTGCACCACCGCAATGGGCTCAAGGCTACTGAAGCGCTGGCTGAATCGCCCGCTGCGCCAGCGCGAGACGGTACAGGGCCGCCAGGCCGGCGTTGCGCTATTAAGCCTGGACGCCGCCTATATGACGCTGCGCGACACGCTCAATGATGTTGGTGATGTCGAGCGTATTCTGTCGCGCGTTGCGCTGTATAGCGCCCGGCCACGCGATTTGGCGCGCCTGAGAGATGCCCTCAATACCCTGCCCACACTTGAGCAGCAGCTAAGTGACGTTGAAAGTGGCAGCGCTCTGGACAACCTGCGCCCGCATATCCGCCCCTATCCCGACATCGCCGACACGCTCAACCGGGCGCTGATTGAGAACCCGCCCGTGGTTATCCGCGATGGCGGTGTGATTGCCGATGGCTTTGACGCCGAGCTTGACGAGCACCGCGGCATGGCCGAAAACGCCGGCAGCTACCTGGTCAAGCTTGAACTGCGTGAACGTGAACGTACCGGACTTGCCAACCTGAAGGTCGGCTACAACCGCGTACACGGCTACTTTATCGAGCTGCCCCGCTCTCAGGCCCAACAGGCTCCGGCTGACTATATTCGCCGCCAAACGCTGAAAAACGCCGAGCGATTTATCATCCCGGAGCTTAAAGAGTTCGAAGATAAGGCGCTATCGGCCAAGTCGCGCGCCTTGACCCGTGAAAAGTGGCTGTACGATCGCCTATTGGGCGAGCTCAACGAAAACCTGACCGCTTTGCAGGGCACCTCCCGAGCGCTTGCCGAACTGGACGTACTGTGCGCTTTTGCCGAGCGCGCCGAGGCGCTCAACTGGGTGCGCCCAACGTTAAGCGATGCCACCGGCATTACGATTACCGCAGGCCGTCATCCGGTCGTGGAGCAGGTAAGCGATAAGCCGTTTGTGCCCAACGATGTGGTGCTCACACCCGAGCGGCATATGTTGATTATCACCGGCCCCAATATGGGCGGTAAATCTACCTATATGCGCCAGACGGCACTAATTGCACTGCTGGCCCATAGCGGTAGCTTTGTGCCCGCGGATGCGGCTGAAATAGGCCCTATCGACCGGATCTTTACCCGCATTGGTTCATCGGATGATTTAGCGGGTGGTCGCTCGACGTTTATGGTCGAGATGACCGAAACTGCGAATATTTTACATAATGCGACCGAACAAAGCCTGGTACTCATGGATGAAATTGGCCGGGGCACGAGTACCTTTGATGGTCTTTCGCTTGCCTGGGCAAGTGCCGAGCACCTCGCCCAGGCGCACGCGCTTACACTTTTTGCCACTCACTACTTTGAAATGACAGCGCTGCCTGACCAGGCCGAAGGCGTGGCCAATATTCATTTAACCGCCACCGAACATGGCGACAGCATTGTGTTTATGCATCGCATCGAGGCGGGCCCGGCAAGCCAAAGCTATGGCTTGCAGGTAGCCCAGCTGGCGGGTGTGCCCACGCATGTCATCAAACGTGCCAGGGAAAAATTGATTGCGCTTGAACAGCGCGATGTGAACACGCATCAGGCACGCTCTGCTGGCGTATCGGAACATTACCCTCAGGCAACACCCGCGCCTCAGCAGAACGATTTGTTTGCCAGCACGCCGCACCCGGTTGTCGAAGCGCTTGAGCGCGCGGATGTAGACGATTTATCGCCCCGTGAAGCGCTGGCGCTGATTTATCAATGGCGGGATCTGCTGTAATTGGCGCAAGAGAAGACGCTCAGAGCTTGCCGTTAGGTATAGGCACCACTAGAATGTCGCCCATACTTTTTAGCTTATAAAAAACGGCTGTTTTATAACCATTCACGATTGACCATGACCGGACTGTACCTCCGGTCCCGCAAGAGGGATAGCGCGATGACGTTTGTCGTTACCGAAAACTGCATCCAATGCAAATACACCGACTGTGTCGAAGTTTGCCCGGTCGACTGCTTTTACGAAGGCCCCAACTTCCTGGTGATTCACCCGGATGAGTGCATTGATTGCGCCCTATGCGAGCCGGAGTGCCCTGCAGAGGCCATCTTCTCTGAGGATGAGCTGCCGGATGGGCAGGAACAGTTTATCGAGATCAATGCTGAACTGGCCGAAGTATGGCCCAACATAGCTGAAAAGAAAGATGCCTTGCCGGATGCCGAAGAGTGGGATGGCAAGAGCGGCAAGATCGAGAAGCTTGAGCGCTAATAAAAACGGCGCAACAGCATTTCCTAAGAACCAGCGTCCGCGCTGGTTTTTTTGTTTCTGTCTGACCATCTAGCGAATGCTTGCTTACAACGCAAAAGAGCCACCCTGGGGC
>NZ_JBQSWC010000034.1:0-58797 GCF_052376775.1 Halomonas sp. AOP43-A1-21
TTAGCCTTCTCAGTGCCCCTATTAATAATGTCCACGCTGAGTAACGTGGGGGGAACAAATTGCCCCGAAAAGCCCCTAGTTAACTTTTTGTTACAAAAAAAATGATTTCCACTTGTGCATTCGATTTCTACCAGACCGTTGATAAGCTTCAGATTAAGTTTTCCGAAGGTCAAGAAATTGCTTAATTTATTTTAAATAAAAAATAAACCATTGATTTATAGTATAAAAATATACATTAAATTTATTCTAAATTTTTTAAAACCAACTAATCGTCATACAACCTTTACATCGCGCTGTGCTTGTCTATGATTAGGTCATTAATTAGCGCCAGTTTAAGCTTGGCATGGGCAAGAGAGTAAACCCTCAGAAAATGGTTTTTGGGTCGAATCGTTTACCTTTATTAGCAAACAGTGTTCAAAAATAGTAATGTTAGTTAGCTTTTTCTGCTTTTTAGCAGAAGTATCCTTTATGTATGGATATACAGTCTATGAACCCCCTTCCTCATGGGGTATGGTTCCGTCTACTTTCATGTTACTTTTTGATCACGAACTTGGCGGTCTATTTACCCATGTTGCGAATCCTCCATTCGCTGCCCCGCACGCATAAATTGTTACTGTTACCTGTGGCGACTATGGTCACAGTGCTGGGCGCACAAAAGTTAATCACTACATATCAAGATTTAAATCAGCCCCACACTCCGCTGGAAAGCGTTTTAGTACCGCTTCCCAGCGATTCAGCGCCGGGCATTCCTTCTCTTAATCAAGAGCGAACGCCTGTCGCTGATGCCATCAATCGAGCCACCCGCGCGATTGATGCCACCCGCGAACACATTCCACTAAGCGATTTAACGGTTAAAGAAATTGTTGATCTGGACGTTATCTCAAGCGCAGAAGCCTCTCTAGCAGATCATCGTTCGCCTAGCACTCCAACATTACACAACAGCCCCATCGATAACGGCGCACTGCACATGGCCATCGTTGTCGGTACGCTGACGAGCGGCATGCTCGATATCGACCCTAGCTCTTCTGTCGAAATCGCCGATGCCACTTCTTATGAAGATTACGGAATCGATCTGTTTGGCGATGTCTCGTTTCTGGAGCTTGAACTTGCTGCGGAAGAGCCGTTTGTACCGGAATGGAAAACACATATTGTTGAATCCGGTGAAACCTTCGCAGTGCTGGCACAAAATGAGCTGGGTTTAGGTTATAGCGAAGTATTAACCCTGCTTGATGATTTGCCCGAACCGAGAATGCTGACTAATTGGCGCGCAGGCCATAGTTTCGACTATATGCTCGACGAGAGCGGTCGCCTGTTATCACTTCGTATGATGAAAAACACCCGCGACGGGGTGTTGGTCGAAAGTGAGGATAACCAGTTTGCCGTAACTGCCATTGAGCGTCAGGGAGAACCGGTTCAGCGCTTATATGCAGGTAGCGTTAGCGGTAGTTTTGCCCGCTCCGCTCAAGCCACCGGCCTAAGTAGCGGCTCAGTCACCGAGCTGACCAAACTGCTGGAGAAAAAGCTGGATTTCCGTCGTGACAGCCGCCGTGGCGATCAATTTCAGGTTCTGGTCGAATCCGACATGATTGAAGGCGAAGCGCTCGACTCACGCGTTCTGGCGGTGAAATACAACGGCGAGCGCATGGACCTGACCGTAGTTCGCAATGCTACCGACGACCACTTCTATACACCTGATGGCAATAGCCTCGACCCCTCGTTTGCGCGCTACCCGTTTGAGGGCAGCTACCGCTTGAGCTCGAACTTTAACCCTCAGCGTAAGCATCCGGTCACTGGCCGCATAAGCCCACATAATGGTACCGATTTTGCCATGCCGATTGGCACCTCCGTTATTGCCCCGGCTAACGGCCGCGTCGAGCGGGTGGCCAATCATCCGGCAGCAGGGCGCTACATCGTTGTACGCCATGATAACGGCTACCGCACGCGCTACCTACACCTTTCCCAGCCGCTGGTGAGTCAAGGCGATCGGGTAACCATGGGCGAACGTATCGCGCTTTCTGGCAATACCGGCCGCAGCACCGGCCCTCACCTGCATTATGAAGTCATCGTCAACAACTCACCGGTAAACGCCATGTCGATAGATTTGCCTGAAGACATGGGATTAAACGGCGATACGCTGGTTGCCTTCCAGCGTCAGGCCGAGCCGATGCTTGCGGCGCTTGAAAGCGGCCAAACGGGTACCATCAGCGTTGCAAATTATCAGCCAGAGCAAGATGCTGAGTAACCAGATGTCTACTTAAGCCATACCCATTAACGCCGCCCAATTTTGGGCGGCGTTAATGTTTCTACCTTACGTAATACTTCTACCACATGGAGAAGCGCAAACCTGAGCATCTCCTATATACGCTGGCGCGTGCGGATCAATTTACACAGCGCGTTGCAGTGCAGCCAATAGCGAGGCATCGCGGCGGTAGATATCCGAGCGGAACTCTACTTCCCCCTGAGCATTAGGCCAGGCGGTTAAGTAATGCAGCGCCACAGGAATGCGTTGAGGCAGATTCACGTTACGGTCGCTACCGCCGCTATTTAAAAGCGTACTGAGCTGATAGCGGCTGCCACTATCCTGTAGCAACATCTGGGCGAATTCACGTACTCCTTCCACGCGTACGCAGCCTGAGCTTAACGCGCGCTGATTACGTCGAAAGAGCCCCTGTGCCGGCGTGTCGTGCAGATAGATCATGTCATTATTGGGAAAGCGCACTACCACCCGCCCTAAAGGATTGCTGTTACCTGCGACCTGACGCAGCATAATGCCACCAGGGCGCTGCCAATCCACTTCGGCGGGGTCTAGCTGTGCGCCGGACATATTAATCACCTGCATATTATGCTGGGCCAAATAGTCGGCGTTCTGACGTACCCGGGGCAGGACATCTTCTCGCATGATGGTGGGCGGAATCGTCCAGCTGGGATTGATCGTCAGATGGCTGATAGATGAATGGATAATGGGCGTTTCACGACGCGAAGACCCGACGACCACCCGAGCATTCCACTGCTGGCCGTTTGGCCGGATATAGTGCAGCTGGTAGCCTGCAATATCTACCCAGACACGCGGCTCACTAGACTGCATGGGGCCTATCCAGCGGGCACGCTCCAGATTGACCCGCAACTGATCCACCCGAGAGGTAGCGGTCGCATTAAGCGCCAGGCGCGTTTGCTCACCCACGACGCCGTCCTCTTTAAGCTGGTGGCGGCGCTGAAAACGTTTTACCGCCGCTTCAAGCTCGGCATCAAAAGTGCGCTTATCGCCCCCAGCCACCTGCACACCGATCATCGGGTAGGCACTGCTATCCGCTGTGAGCAGGCCGGTTTCCCCCCAAAGTGTCAGGCGCTGGCGCAGTGTGGTCACGTCATCGTCGACATCTCCCGGACGCAGCGACTCCTCCCGCGCACCAAGGTAGGGCGCACTGCCCAAGGTAGCGATGTGCCGATACTGGCTTAACGCCTCACGCAGCTGCTGATACTCGCTGGAGGCTGGCCGCGCCAAGCTAAACGCACGCTCTAAATCCTGATCATCAACCGCGTGAGTGACTCTCAAGAGCGAGTAGTGCCGCTCAGGGCGCGCAACGTCCCAGCTGGGTTCAACGTCTCGGGGGTTAACCTTGCCACGTTCCAGATGATCAAGCGCCAGCAGCAGCGCCTGGGTTGCCTGAATGTCGAAAGCTGCCTGAGCAGACTCCCCAGCATTCTGGCTATTTTGAAAAGCGCTCATCAATCTGTCAGCACGGTAGTCCGCAGGATTCAAACCATCGCTTTCAAGAGTATTAAGTGCAGCAACCAATGCTTCTACTGCTGATTCACTCTGCCAAGCCAACGTTTCGTTGCGCAATTGATAAAATTCTTCAACCGGCAACTGCCCTTGGCTGCCGATCTGGCCCTGCTGAGTAAGTGCTTGTTGAAGCAGCTCATTAGCCGCGTGCGCTGGCATTATTCCGAAGGGGATTTGGGACAGCGCCAGACCTAGAGCGGCCCCTATCGCCCATTGTCTTAGTGACTGCATCTCGTTCATCACCCTCTCCTTGCGTTACTATAAGTTCCCATTCGCGGCATGCTTACTTTTATCATAGCCGTTTACTTATTTTCGTCATCGATATCGTCTGCAGGACTGCTCCATATGGTAACCCGTTTACGCTCTCTTTCTTTATTATGTTGCTTACCTTTCGCGTTAATTAGCCTACCTCTTCAAGCCAACAGTTTCTTTGCAAGCGTAGCGTCTACACCTCCTCCCGGCGTGTCATCGCTTCAGCACCAACTTCTGCAGCTCGCCCCTTCCGCCACACCGGAAGCTCTGCGTCTTGCCGCCCAGGCGCTTAACTGTGCGAATCCCAATGCCGAGCGGTTCGCGGTTATTGACTACTCTCTTCCATCAACCGAGCCGCGGATGTGGGTGTTTGATCTGCGCCAGCATAAACTGCTGTTCGAAGAGCTGGTCTCCCACGGCCAAGGGTCGGGTGATGCTTACGCCGAAGCGTTCTCCAATACCCCCGAGAGCCATCAGTCCAGCCTAGGCCTGTTTCGCACCATGAATAGCTACTATGGGCGCAACGGCTATTCGCTGAGGCTCAATGGGCTTGAGCCCGATGTGAATGATCTGGCCTATGAGCGCGCGATTGTGATTCATGGGGCGGATTACGTCAGTGATGACTTTATTGCTCAAACCGGTCGCCTGGGCCGCAGCCATGGCTGCCCGGCGGTGCGTCAGGATATTACTTATCCACTCATCGATAGCTTGCGCGAAGATCAGTATGTGTTTGCCTATTACCCGGATAAGGAGTGGCTCGCCACCTCCAACTTCCTGCGCTGCAACACGTTAAATTCCACCCACTTGGCGCAACGTTGACAGGTTCTTAGGCCAAGCAGGCGTTGTTATGCCATGCTAACCAAGTGGCAATGCAGCATGGCATAAGCTTACTAACGCATGAGGCCTTATGACTCAAGTAAAGAAGCTAGACCTAGCTCTACAGGGCGGTGGCGCTCACGGTGCTTATTCATGGGGCGTGATCGACCGGCTGCTTGAAGATGATCGGATCGAAATAGAAGGCATTAGCGGCACCAGTGCTGGCGCGATGAATGGTGTAGTCATGGCGGATGCCCTCACCCGGGGTGACAAGCTGTTGGCCAGGCAAGCACTTACAGATTTTTGGCAGGCCGTCAGTCGCGCCGGCATGGCAAGTCCGGTACGCAGATCTCCCATGGATATCTGGACCGGCAACTGGAGCCTTGATCACTCGCCGGGCTATATCGCGATGGATATCATGACGCGCCTGGTATCGCCTTATCAATTCAATCCGCTTAACGTTAACCCGCTGCGTGAGATCGTCGCTGAACACATCGATTTTGAGCGCGTGCGTCAGTGCGATCAGCTCAAGCTGTTTGTAGCGGCCACCAATGTACGCACCGGCAAGCAGCGCGTTTTTCGCCGTGAGGAAATGAGCCTGGATGCGGTAATGGCTTCTGCCTGTTTACCCCTAATGTTCCAAGCCGTAGAAATTGACGGTGAGGCTTACTGGGACGGGGGCTATATGGGCAACCCGGCGCTTTTCCCGCTCATGGAAGAATGCAGCTCGCGGGATATCCTGCTGGTACAAATCAATCCTATCAGCCGGGATACGGTGCCTACCTCTGCCTCGTCGATTCTGAACCGCTTAAACGAAATTACCTTTAACGCGGCATTGATTAAAGAAATACGCATGATTGCGCTGTTACAGCACGCACTTGAAGAACAGGGCATTACAAATTGCTATCAGCAGGCGCTTTTCCATCGTATTAGCGGTGAGCAGGCACTGGAAGAGCTTTCCGTCTCCAGCAAGCTGAACTCTGAATGGGCGTTTCTTTCCTATCTTTTTGAGCAAGGGCGGGCAGCTGCACAGCGCTGGCTCGATGAGCATTTTGAAGCGATAGGCAATCACTCAACACTGGATATCGATTCGGTTTACCTGCACGAATAAACGGCACTATGGTGACGCATGCCGCTCCTGGCATGCTCGCCAATGGCGCACCGCCTATTTTCCTTCCCCGCCCAATCTCTTATCCCTCCCTGCCCACCCTTTTATTCAACACATCAACTAACTGATAGGTTTAATTAAAACCCTATATGGCAAACTAATTGCTTAACAAGGCTTTGTGGTGGTAGGCGTAGACCAGGCCCAGCGGGGTACGAGTGCGTCGAGCCTGACCTTCAATGGCGAAGGCATGTTCTCGTAAATACGCGACGCGATAGAGCGACTCGGCGTTGCGTGATGCTCAACTGGTTCAAGATCCCGTGAGGCCATCCCATGGACATACGCAATAAAGCCAATCGTATTCGCCTACTCAATTTCTCAACCCCTCAGATGCGTGCCTTTCATCTGTCGTGGTTTGCTTTTCATATCTGTTTTTTTGGCTGGTTCGGCATCGCGCCGCTGATGGCGATCGTGCGTGAAGACCTTTCTCTGACCCAGACTCAAATCGGTAATACAATTATCGCCTCCGTCGCGATTACCGTTATCGTGCGGCTATTAATAGGGCTACTGTGTGACCGGCTAGGGCCGCGTAAAACCTACACTGGCCTACTGGTGTTAGGCTCCATTCCCGTTATGAGTATCGGCTTTGCCGACAGTTTTGAAAGCTTTTTCCTGGCGCGCCTGGCAATTGGCGCAATTGGCGCCTCATTTGTCATCACCCAGTACCACACCACCATGATGTTTGCGCCTAATGTGGTGGGCACGGCCAATGCGACCAGTGCGGGCTGGGGCAATTTAGGTGGCGGCACCACGCAAATCCTGATGCCGCTTATATTCTCCGGGATGTTAATGCTCGGCGTTAATGAGGCGCTCGGCTGGCGCCTTGCCATGGTAGTGCCGGGTGTGGTGCTGTTTATCACCGGCATTGGCTACTGGTTTCTCACCCAGGATGCACCGGACGGTAACTTTAGCGACCTGCGCGCGCGGGGTGAGCTGCCGGAAGCCACCAAGGAATATGGCGCGCTGCAAAGCTTTCTCACCGCGGCAAAAGATATCCGCGTGTGGGCGCTGTTTGTCGTTTATGGGCTGTGCTTTGGCGTTGAACTTACGATCAACAATATTGCGGCTATCTACTTTTTTGACCAGTTCAACTTAAGCTTGGCAACCGCTGGGCTAATCGCCGGTCTGTTTGGCCTGATGAATATATTTGCCCGCACGCTGGGCGGTGTTTTCTCAGATTTGTTCGCCAAGCAAGGGGGCTTGAAGGGCCGCGTGCGCTGGCTGTTTATTGCCTTGATCTGCGAAGGCATTGCGCTGATCGCATTTTCTCAAATGCATATTTTGAGTCTTGCTATTGGCATCATGCTGGTCTTTAGCCTGTTCGTTCAAATGGCTGAAGGGGCAACGTTTGGCGTGGTGCCGTTTATCAACAAAAAAGCCCTGGGCGCCGTGGCGGGTATTGTGGGTGCCGGCGGTAATGTCGGCGCCGTATCGGCGGCGTTTTTGTTTCGTAGCGAAAACTTAAGCTACCAGCAAGGACTGTTTTATCTGGGGCTGACCGTACTGGTACTCGCCTCATGCGTACTGGCTGTGCGCTTTAGCGATGCAACGGAAGCGCAGGAAGCCAGCGCCTACCGTGATGCCGTGGGCGACGATACCGGCGCAGGGGCTCTTTCATTACGTTAAAACCCCGCATTATGCTCAATCAAGACCTTTCATCCCCGGTGGCGGCTGCCCCGGGGAGATAGATCAAGGCGGCGAGTAAAAGGAAAATCACTATGTCATCTGCCCAGCAGCTACTCTTAACCGCCATTCGTTGTGATATCGATAACCTGACCCATTTAGCGACGACCTCGGAAATTGTCGCCGATATTAGCCGCTTTATTCACGTACTCCAGCGTGAGCGTGGCGCCTCAACGATCTACCTCGTTTCTCAAGGCTCACGCTTTAAAACCCAGCGCCGCGACTACCTCAAACATAGCCAGGAAGCTGAGATACTCATGCGGCAACGGCTGGAGGTACTGACCCAGGAAGTGCGCCCTCAGGGTGCAGCGCGCTTATTACGGCGCATCGCAGCCGTATGGAACGCTCTTGACGACATAGCTGCTCTGCGCAGCGCCATTGATCTCATGGCGATCTCCCCCGATGCCGCGACCCAGGCTTTTAACCATTTAATCAGCGGTTTACTGGCAATTGTTTTTGAAGCCGCCGATACCTCCGACGACCCGGAGATTACCCGTACGCTTGTGGCGATCTTCCACTTGATGCAAGGCAAGGAACTTGCGGGCCAGGAGCGGGCCTGCGGTGCATTTGGCTTTACTCAAGGTCACTTTGATAAAACGCATCGCCAGTTACTCGGCCAGTTGGTCGAGGATCAGCAGCGCTGCTTTGATACCTTCGTTGAGTTTGCCACGCCGGACGCTGAACTCGCCTGGCAGCAGGCGGTTTCAACCAGTACGTTAACCGGCATTCACCAGCTGCGTGAGGCTGCCTGCCAATCTACCTCACAGCACGTTACCACCAACGTTCTGGGTGAAACGTGGTACGAGCTCACCACGCTTCGCATTGATGCGCTTAAAATCGTCGAAGACGCTTTAAATACCCAGCTAGCGGCGCTTTGCTATCGCAAAATAGCCCAGGCGAAAGCCGCGCTTGAACACGCCAAAGCCAAGCCCGGTCCTCATACGCCCGCCCCTTGTGAGCAGCTCCTCGCGCTTAGTCCTACACAGCCATTTGGAGACTTAACCGCTAGCGCGTTGACCTCACCGCTTGGACGGTCATTGATTGAGCTTACTCAGGCACAATCAAGCCGTTTACAAGGGTTGAGCGATGAGCTGGAAAATACCCGCAAGGCATTGCGCGAGCGCAAGCTGGTCGAGCGCGCCAAAGGCTTGATCATGGCGCACCAGTCCATGACCGAAGAAGAGGCCTACCGCTTCCTGCGCAAAACCTCCATGGATCAAAGCAAAAGCATGGCGGATATGGCGCAGGCTATTCTTGATCTCTCTTCTATACTCAAAAAGGCTTAGTAGCCCTCTTAAGCTTAGCTGCCTAAAGTTGGCGACGGTTTGCAAGATAGCGTCGTATTAGCCATTCTGAAAACTCCTGTTTATGGCTTAGCAAGGAGTGCCAACCATGCAACACGGCGTATTATTGATTACCGGTGCCTCAAGCGGTATTGGCGCAGCCACGGCAAGAGCCGCCGCGCGCGAAGGCTACCAGCTTGTACTCGCCGCCCGTTCAGCCGACAAACTCGCCGCACTTGCCCAGGAGCTTGGGCCTGAGAACGTACTTACCTGCGAGCTTGATGTCACTGATATGGATCAGCAGCAGGCGATGATCGATCAGGCGCTGGAGACCTTTGGCCGCCTGGATGCGGTGTTTGCCAACGCCGGGCAAGGCGGCTCGCCGGGCGGGTTTAGCGGCGCCAATCATGCTGCCTGGCACGAGATGATTCTGACCAATATATATGGCGTGGGCCTTACTCTTCAGGCAAGCCTTCCTGCGCTTAAACGTAGTAAAGGCCATGTACTGATGACGGGTTCTGCCGCCGGCCGAACCACCATTCCAGGCTCCATGTACAGCGCCACCAAGTGGGCAGTAACGGGGATTGGCTATAACCTTCGTGAAGAGTTACGGGGTAGCGGGATGCGGGTTACCCTGATTGAGCCCGGCATGGTCGATACGCCGTTTTTTGATGAATCGCCTGATAATGCCCTGGAAGACCGCGATATCGCAAACGCGGTTATCTATGCACTTTCTCAACCGGCTCATGTCGATGTTAATGAAATACTGATTCGCCCTACCCCGCCGATTGAATAGCTGAGTAAACATGTTAGCCAGCTCAAAGCGGGCTGCTCCTTGTATTTCGTCTTCTTAGCCCGCATAACACCTACAACCAAGCGTGCTAATGATCTGTTCATGTACTTTCTACTATGTACACGTCCTGACCGTTCACCCACGCCCCACGTTTTCAATAGTAGGTGAATTATGAGCCAGCTTTCTTCGACAGCGCTTTCCGTTCTCGACCTTGCTCCGATACGCCAAGGCGGAAGCGCTGCTGAAACGTTTCGGGACAGTGTTTCTCTCGCTCAGCGAACCGAACAGTTGGGCTATACCCGCTACTGGCTTGCCGAACATCACAATATTGCCGGAATCGCCAGCGCGGCAACTTCAGTATTAATTGGCCATGTAGCGGGCCAGACCTCCACTATTCGGGTGGGTAGTGGCGGGATTATGCTGCCCAATCATCCGCCGCTGGTCATCGCCGAGCAGTTTGGCACGTTGGAAACTCTTTATCCTGACCGAATTGATCTGGGCTTAGGCCGCGCGCCCGGCTCTGACGGTGCGACCATGCGCGCTATGCGGCGCAGCATGCATGCAGGCGTGGACGACTTCCCCGAGCAGTTAAGCGAGCTACTCCGCTACCTGGCAGACGCCGAGCCCGGCCAGCAGGTGAAAGCGGTGCCTGGCCAGGGAACCAACGTGCCTATTTGGCTGTTGGGTTCCAGCGGCTATAGCGCCCAGCTAGCGGCCAAGCTTGGCCTTCCCTTCGCCTTTGCCGCTCAGTTCGCCCCTGGCTATCTGTTTGAAGCCCTGCGCCTGTATCGCGATAATTTCCGCCCGTCTGAACATCTGGACAAACCCCATGCCATGGTAGGTTTACCGGTTATCGCTGCTGAAAACGATGCGCTGGCGCACTACCTTGCGACCACGGCTCAGCAGAAGTTTCTAAACCTTATTCGTGGCAAACCGACCCAGTCGCTGCCCCCAGTAGAGCAGCTGGACTGGTCACCTATGGAGCAGGCGCAGGTAAGCCAATTTTTAGGCGCAGCGATTATCGGTGGTCCTGAAACGGTCAAAGCAGAATTGACGGCTTTCCAAGAACGTACCGGCGCGGATGAGCTGATGATCAATAGCGACTTTTATAATCATGCTGACCGTCTGCGCAGCTATGAGATTGTTGCAGAGGCCGCGCGGTGAGCGCAAAGCTAGACGCAAAAGGTACGTTATGGGGCTTCAAGCGAATGGCCCCGCTTTCCCTGTTCGTGGTTGCGTTTGGCTTAGCGTTTGGCGTTGCCGCTATCCAACATGGTTTAAGCAGCTGGGAAACGCTGCTGATGAGCAGCCTGGTGTTCGCGGGCACCGCTCAGTTTGCGGCACTGGAGCTGTGGGGACCCACCATTCCGCTCACAGCGCTTATTGCCACCACGTTTGCCATTAACGCCCGTCACTTATTGATGGGCGCTTCGCTTTACCCCTGGCTGCGCCACCTTCCCTCAGGCCAGCGTTATGCCTGCCTTGGGATGATGAGTGACTCCAACTGGGCCATGGCGGCAGCTGACCATCAGCGAGGAGAAACCAATGTCGGCGCTCTTTTTGGCGGCGGTATTGCCTTATGGCTCTCCTGGGTGCTGGGCACGCTGTTGGGGGTCGCGTTTGGTAGCGGGATCAGCCAGCCCGAACGGTTTGGATTAGACGTCATCATGGGCTGTTTCTTACTTTCCATGCTGGTAGGCGGTAAAAACAAACCGTCGCTTACGATGCTACTTCCCTGGGGCGTGGCTGGCGTGGCCGCGCTGCTCGCGCTTTATTATTTGCCGCCCAACGCTCACGTTATTGTGGGTGCGCTGGCGGGTGGTTTGGCGGGCATGCTATTGCCTCAGGCGAATCAACAAAAAGGACAATAGGCGTGCCGCTAACTCCAGCTACTGCGCTACTTGCTATCGTTATCATGGCACTGGTGACGTTTACCACCCGTATCGGTGGCTCGATCATCATGTCACGTATCCCTATTGGCCCTAAGGTAGAGCGATTTATCAACGCTATGGCGGGGTCCGTTCTGGTCGCTGTTGTTGTACCGCTGGCAGCTCAGGGGGATTGGGGCGCTCGGCTTGGTCTGCTCGCCACGTTAAGCGCCATGCTGATACTGCATAAGCCGCTCGTTGCGATTACTGCGGGAATGGCCACCGCTGCGTTATGGCGCTTATTATCATAGCGGTTAACGCTGTCCTACTTATTTCCATCAGGTACTGGCTATGTCATCAAATACGATGTCTTCAAATACAATGTCTTCAAATAATGCGTCTTCCCTCACGTTCACGCCTATGACACAAGATGACTTCGTTATCTTTTGGCCAACCTTTCAGGCCATTATCGCAGACCAGCAAACCTACGCGATTGACCCTGATATCAGCTACGATGCGGCCTATCGGCTCTGGTGCCAAGCGCCCAAAGTCACCTATGCGGTTAAGGATGCAGCAGGCGAATTAATCGGTAGCTACTACTTAAAAGCCAATGCAGCCGGCCCCGGCGATCATATCTGTAACTGCGGCTATATGGTGACCGCTGCCGCTCGCGGTAAAGGCGTTGCCCGGGCGATGTGCGAGCATTCACAGCAATTAGCGCGTGAGTTCAACTTTCAAGCCATGCAGTTTAACGCCGTCGTTTCCACTAACGATGTCGCGGTGGCGCTCTGGCAACGGTTAGGATTTAGCATTGTGGGCACGGTTCCTAATGCCTACCGCCATGCGACGCAAGGGTTAGTAGACACGCATATTATGTATAAATCCTTGTAATTTAATCGCTTACACCCTTAATTTTTCTCACTTAAGGCCGATATTACGACCACCACAATGAAGCTCTCTAGTTCATTGTGATGTGGCTGCCTATCTTGCTGCTCTATTGCTCCCCCTTAAGTGAGAAATGAACGTAATGAAAGATTTATCCGTAAAATATGCCCTGGCCGGGGCATTAGGTTTACTCGTTGTCATGTTGATTGTTGTGGCAGCGCTTGGCATACAGGCAGAGAAAAGAGCAATAACAAGCTTAAACGAGTTGGATGAAGTGGCGGCCCAACAGGTAGCGTCTATTAACCGTTCAGAAGTTAATCTAATGGAGCTTCGGGTACGCTTAGCGCGTTATACAGACTATAACGCACGTGGCAACACTGCGTTAGCTCAGCAAGCGCTGGGATTTGCTCAGGCGGCGTTGGAACGTGCGGATTCGCGTTTTGATGCATTTCATGCCATTGAGGTACCCAGCAACTCGCCACGAATGCCCTTAATTGCCGCGATCGAATCGGCGTACCAGCTTTTGATTACTGATTCGCTCAGACGCGACCTTAACGCCGGGAATGTGGCACCGCTGATCGATCACGCCGAACGCCTTAACGAACAGTTTGATGCGTTTACCAATGGTGTGCGTAGCTTCAACCTCAATGCACAAAGCCTAGCATCAACTACCGTTTCAAATGCGCATACCCGCAGTCAGCACAATATGTTGATTAGTATTGGCTTAATCGTTTTGGCATTAATGATCTATATCGCCGTACAGCTCGGCATTAACCGGATTATCGTTCGCCCTCTGCAGCGCGCCGTTGCGCTATGTGAAAGCGTATCCCAAGGCAATTTAACTAACGCCATCGAATCACGCGGGCGTAATGAAATAGGCCGCCTGTATAGCGCGATGAGCACGATGCAGGAGCGCTTGCAACAGATGGTGGAAACCCTCAACCAAAGCAGCCGGGCCGTCGCCAACAGTTCCCGGGAAATTGCCAGCGGTAGCCAGGACCTTGCTTCGCGCACCGAGCAGCAGGCAGCGGCGCTTCAGCAAACGGCAGCGAGTATGGATGAGATTTCCTCTATTGTGCGCCAAAATGCTGACACGGCCACGCAGGCCGAAAAGATGACTGTTAATGCCGCGCATAAAGCCGAGCATGGTCAAAGCGAAGCCCAGCGTGCCGGGCAATGGATGCAAGCGCTCGAAAAAGACTCGCATAAAGTGCATGACATTGTGCAAGTAATCGACTCTATCGCTTTTCAGACTAATATCCTGGCGCTGAACGCCTCGGTTGAGGCAGCACGCGCGGGCGAACATGGCCGCGGCTTTGCCGTCGTTGCCAGCGAAGTTCGCTCATTGGCGACTAAGACGTCCAACTCATCGAAAGAAATACGCACGATGATTGAGGATATTGCCCAGCGTATTGCCGAAGGTGCCAATCAGGCGATGCACAATGGGGAAAGTATGGGCGAGGTCAATACGGCTATCCGTCAAGTGACCGATATGATGCAGGAGCTGTCACTGGCGGCCAAAGAACAGGACTCGGGTATTACCCAAATTAGCACCGCAATTGCGCAAATGGACTCCGCGACTCAGGAAAACGTGTCCTTAGTAGAAGAGACCAGCACTGCATCGGCATCACTTGAGGATGAAGCTAGCCGCTTGGCAGAGCTTGTGAGCGCGTTTAAATTACCCCATTCAAGCCAGACGCAATCAGCACCATTAAAATCAGCCCGCCCTTTACCAGCCAGCAGAACCTCACTGCCTAGCAAGCGTGCCTCTGCCGAACCTGAGTGGGAAGCTTTTTAATACACCGTTATTTTCAGTTATCGGGCAGCATTCGCTGCCCGATGCGTTGCCAATCGCGTATCATGGCTCGCCCTTGCCGTCGGCAAATTCAGACGATGGCAGTTAAACCTGCACGCAAAGCCCACTATGAAACCTGCTTTTTTCAAACCGCTATTTGCATGGATATTTATCGCCCTGTTGGGCATGATTGTGCTGCTGGGCCTACTGCACTTAAAAAACGGGCACTCGCCAGGACCTCAGCTAACGTTCTCCAAAGAAATCACCGCCCACCTAACTGACGCTACCCGCCAAGCAAATATTCATTTAATGGAAGTACGCCAGCGGTTGGCACGCCTAAGTAGCGATATTGACCAAGCGGCGACGACATTGAGCCAGACGCGGGACAACCTTGAGCATGCAAGCCAGGCGGTTCAAGAACTCGATTTACCTTCCCACTCTGCACAGCGCCCTTTGATTGACGCGATGCTTGACACTTATAAACGCTTGATAGACAACCCACTGCAACGCTATTTAGATCATTTCCAGACTTTTCGAAATGCAACCGACGTACACCTTTCCGCCGTCAGCAAGACCGCAGTTAACATCGACCGACATATACTTGAATGGGCAAACCAGTTAACCAGCAGCGAACAGAAAGACAGCAGGATAGTATTAATGACAGTGGCCCTGCTCATTGCCTTAGCGGGAGCCCTTTATATTGCGTTTAAAGGCGCAATCCATGTATTTGTAGTAAGACCTCTTCAACGTGCTGCCCAAGCCCAGAATAATGTCCTCAATGACAGCCCGGCTCTTAGCTTTGAAGAGTATGGTTATAGCGCGGTAAACGACAGGCAGCCGACATTAGCTGCTAAAGAGCAAGCACCAGACAGCACTCACATAAGCGCCATATTCAGCCCCATATTGCTGGAAGAGATCAGCACGTCGACGGCGACTCCTCGCGATCACACATACCAGCCTTCTGAGTTCTTTAGCACTCCCGCGCCTTCAGTCCAGCCTAGAATGCTTGAGCGCGAGTGTTAAATAAGCGACGAGCAGATCGCTGCCGTACGTATTAGGGGCTTTTAGCAGAAGAGGCGCGTTGCGCTAACGCTTCCTGAAGGTAGCGCTCCGCTTCACTACTTCCCATAGCCGTTAAATGTGCGACGTTGCGTTCAGGAATTACCGACGTGTCGCCATAAAACTCGATGGCCTTTTCGACACTCGCTTCGCGCAGTAAATGCACCATCGCGTAGGGCGAGCGGTTGGTATAGTTCGAGGCATCGTCAGGCTCGGCGTCTTCAAAACAGTAATCGGGATGGAAGGTAGCTAGCTGGTAAACACCTTCGTAGCCCTGCTCGGCCAAGATGCTTTCGGCCAGTTCCACATAATCCAGGTAGTGATCAAAATGCTTGAATAGTGTGGGGAAAACCAGCAGCGTGGTTTCCGTATCTGGATGCTCATCCAGCCACTGCACTTCCACCATGAGTTCTTCTAACGCAACTTCAAGTTTTTTGGAGCGCACGATTTCCACACGGATAGAGGCGCGTTCCACTTCACGCTGAGCAAAAGGACATACGTTTTGCGCCACAATAAAATTGCGCACCCAGCTCATCGTTTGCTCGATTACGTCGTTATCTGAATATTGCATTACTCTCTTTTACACCCGCTCGATCGCATGTTTGATGGGCGCCAGTGTACACCTATCGTTATCATTAAACTCAAGCGCTGCTCAGCGCTTATTGGGCGCTCCTTCACCATGCTGGGTAAACCGCTGAAGCGCCACATCATAGGATTTGCGAATATGCTCATCCAGAAGCTTGCGCGCCGCTTTCACATCGCGCTTCAAGGCAAGCTCCACCAACTCATGGTGCTGCTGGTCCAGTTCCTGGCGAATCACCGGCATTTTAGGACCCAGCCGGCGGTAACGATCAAATTGATCATGCAGCTGCTCAATAAAGCGGAGTAGCCATACGGAGCCACATGGCGCTACTAGCGTACGATGAAACTGGGTGTGCAACCGCTCCCATTCATCGTCCTTATCCAGCGTCATATCGGCACATTTCAGGCGGTGTTCCGCCGCCAGCAGCTCCGCTTCCCAAGCGGCATCGCCATGGGCGATAGCCTGTTCAAAGGCCATGCCTTCAAGTGACAAGCGCGTTTGCGCTATATCATCCAGCTCGCGATGGGAAAGCGTCGGTACTCGAAAGCCACGCTGGTTTTCCTGAAGGAGCAATCCATAGGCCGCCAGCTTGTTTAACGCCTCCCGCAAAGGGCTCAGGCCTACCTGGTACTGGTCTTTGAGCGCATTGATGGCAAGTTTTTCACCCGCCGCGAAGCGTCCGTTCACTAGATCCTTGCGTAAGGTATCGTAAATACGACTTGATGCCGTACTTGCTGAAGGCTGAATATATTGATTCATGGTAGGGTCCTTTCATCCACCGTTACGTACGCACTACTTATTCAGTGTTGACGCCTCTGAGTACTCTCGCCTATATTCTACGCCAGATAAATAATCGATTTTTTTAAATATAAACGATAAAAAGTGAAAAAATATGTTTTTCCAACTAATTTCCTATAGCGTATTTTGCCAATGAAACAGACAGCACTGTTCTGGGCCTTCTTTCGGGTCGGTATTTTCGGCTTTGGTGGTGGTCCTTCGATGATACCGCTAGTGCATGCCGAAGTGGTCGCCCGTTACAAGTGGCTTACCGACGAAGAGTTTGCCGATATATTGGCTATTGGCAATACCCTGCCCGGCCCGATTGCCACCAAGATGCCCGGTTACATCGGCTATCGTGTCGGCGGCCCCTTAGGCTGCGCCGTTGCCGTTACGGCGGTTATTCTACCCATGATTGCGGCGATGATCGTCATGCTGGGCATTTTCAGCCGCTACCGCGATGTTGCGTGGATTCGCGGCATGGGGCAAGCCGTGGTGCCGGTGGTCATGATCATGATGGGCCAACTGGCCTGGGACTTCTTTGATAAATCGCAAAAGGCGCTTGGCTGGCTGGTCAGTGGCGTAATGGCGATCGTTTCCGGGGTGCTGATTTACTGGCTGGGCGTCCACCCGGGCTTCATCATCGGCGCGATTCTGCTGGCCGCGTTTATCCCCTTCTCCAAATTCAAGAAAGCGGAGCGCTCGGCATGATCTATTGGGAGCTTTTCCTGGCGTTTTTCATTCCCAATATCGTGGGTTACGGCGGCGGCCCGGCCATCATTCCCTTGATCGAAGCCGAGGTCGTCGGCCGTTACGGCTGGATGACCTCGCAGACGTTTGCCGAAACCCTGGCGCTCGGCAACGCGTTGCCGAGCCCCATTGCCACCAAGATGGCCGGCTACGTAGGCTATGAAGTGGCGGGTATTGGCGGCGCCTTTGTAGCGGTTGCAGCCACGGTGGTGCCTTCGCTTTTGCTGATGATTGCCGCGCTGGGGCTTTTGTATCGCCACCGCGAGTCCCCCCAGGTCAAGCGTATGAGCCAGTGGGTGCGCCCGGTGATAGCCATGATGATGGCCTGGCTGACGCTTGGCTTTCTGCTCGAAGGCGTCAACGGTGCAGGCTGGCTGCACACGGTGATCATTGGCGTGGTCGCCGCGATAGCGCTGGTGCGCTTCAAGATCTACCCAGCCTTCGTGGTCATGGCGGCCCTTGTGTACGGCGCCTTTGTCATTGCCTGACCCACTCTGCTGATCCCTTCTGACTGTCGGCCATTTCCCCCGGCAGTCAGACTAGCTATCCACGCCTTTCCATCGCATCATGGCACTCCTTTTTTCTGGATGCCGCTCAGCCACGCCATGCAACAGTCTTCGCCCCACTCAAGCTCCTCACCGCTTAGCGGTTTTTTCAGCGTTTTTCGCTACAGCCAGCGTGCCCTTGGCCTGGTGTGGGAAACCTCACGCTGGATGATGTTTGGCCTGGCCTTATGCACACTGGTGGCAGGCGTACTGCCCGCCGTTGCCGCCTGGGTGGGCCAGCTGATTGTCGACGGAGTGGTCAGCGCCATGGCGGCGCATCAAGCGGCAGATGACCCTGATCTACTGACGTCCATCACCCCGGTGTTGAAGCTGGTGGGGGTCGAGGCGCTGATTATCGGCCTCATTGCCCTCGCCCAGCGCGGGCTTTCCGCCCAGCAGGCGCTGCTACGCGCGCTGTTGGGGCAAAAGGTCAACGTGATGATTCTGGAAAAGGCCGGGACACTCTCGCTTGGCCAGTTCGAAGACTCCGAGCTATATGACCAGCTCACCCGCGCCCGCCGTGAAGCCTCGACACGCCCCCTTGCCCTGGTCAATAAAACCTTTGGTCTGATGCAGAACGCCATTTCGCTCGGCAGCTTCAGCGTTCTGCTGATTCAGTTTTCGCCCTGGGCGCTGCTGATACTGGCGGTGGGCGCACTGCCGGTATTTATCTCGGAGGCCAAGTTTTCCGGCGACGCCTTTCGCCTGTTCCGCCGCCGTTCACCGGAAACGCGTATGCAGGGCTACCTGGAAACCGTGCTGGCGCGTGAAGACAGTATCAAGGAGGTCAAGCTGTTCGGTCTTGAAGGGCTATTTCTACAGCGTTACCGGGATATCTTTACCCGCCTGTTTGCCGAAGACCGCCTTCTGACGCTGCACCGGGAGGGCTGGGGGTTCGTGCTGGGCCTGCTCGGCACGCTGACTTTTTACGCCGCTTACGCCTGGGTGGTGATTGAAACCATCGCCGGTGCGCTGACCCTGGGCCAGATGACCATGTATCTGATGGTATTCAAGCAGGGCCAGTCGGCGCTTTCGGCAAGCCTCACCGCGATCAGCGGCATGTATGAAGACAACCTTTACTTATCCAACCTCTACGAGTACCTGGAGCAGTCTACTCAACCTGAAGGCGGCAGCCTGACACAGGGTGAGAGCGCAGGCGACGGGCTGCGCTTCGAGGACGTCAGCTTTGCCTATCCAGGCGGCAAGCAGGTACTGCAGAATATCTCCCTGCACCTGGCGCCCGGCCAGAGCCTGGCACTGGTGGGCGAAAACGGCTCGGGCAAGACAACCCTGATCAAGCTTTTGACGCGGCTTTATCAACCCACCCACGGGCGTATTCTGCTGGATGGCAGCGACCTGCGCGACTGGGAAACCGGCGCGTTGCGCAAGCGTATCGGGGTGATTTTTCAGGATTTCGTGCGCTACCAGCTGCAGGTAGGCGAAAACCTGGGTGTGGGCGACATTCAGGCATTTAATGATCAAACGCGCTGGCAGAAAGCGGCCCACAACGGTATGGCCGACGGCTTTATCAAACGCATGCCCCAAGGCTATAACACCCAACTAGGCCGCTGGTTTAAAGATGGCCAGGAACTCTCCGGCGGGCAGTGGCAAAAAATAGCGCTCTCGCGTGCCTACATGCGCGAGGAGGCTGATATTCTAGTGCTGGATGAGCCCACCGCGGCGATGGACGCTGCCGCTGAAGCCGATATATTTACCCGCTTTCGCGAGCATAGCCACGATAAAATGACCATCCTCATCTCGCACCGCTTTTCGACGGTGCGCAGTGCCGAGCTGATTTTAGTCATTAACCATGGCCGCGTGCTGGAACGCGGCACTCATGAAGAGCTTCTCGCACTCAAGGGCCGATATGCACATCTTTTCTATTTACAAGCGAAGGGTTATCAATAGGCGAGCTGAGTGCTGCTGTTCTAGCTAACCAATGACTCTTTGGCTCTCTAATGAGGATAAACGTAAACAAACGTGACCAAGCCAATAAGTAGGTCGCTTAATCTAATACTTTAAGAGTAATGTGCACTCATCCTCCAACATGACAAGGGTAGTGCACATGAAAAAATTCCACCTGATAAAAGTAAAATATGCCTTTGCTTTTATAAGCGTCGCACTTGCGCTACTAGCAGTTGTGCTGGCTGATATATTACTCGTCAATATGGTAAAAAGCCGACTCGATTCATTTATATCTCACTACATCCCTGCTTCAACAACCATCCTCAATGGAGATAGAGATCTTTACCAGGCGAGGGTCGCTGAAATAGAGTTTCTCCTCTCATCGCCTGGTACAGAGCAGGCATCAGCTCTTATCGATGAATTTGAGGAGAATGCGCAGCAGGCTTATGAGCGCATGGTTACATCTGCTGAGCTGATGCGTGCTGATCCGAGCATTACTGATCAGTTAGCTGATTTTGAAGTATTGTATAGCGACTGGAAACAGGAGGCTGAGCGCGTTTTTGCAATGCATGAGAGAGGTGAAACAGTCAATGCACTGACTCTTTCCTCAAGTTCTTCACTAGAGCATTTTAATGCGTTGCGAGATTTATATGATATTTCAGGAGCCAATATTGAAACTGCAATTATTGCGGCAGAAAAGGCTGTCTTGGAAAGAATTCGATTGCAGCAGACGACTACGATTGTTTTTTCTTTAATCGTCTTTATCGCGGCAACGTTGATTGCTCTGCTGGGTCCTTTGATGATGTCCAAGGCACTTCGTCAAATAAGTCGGCGCATTAAAGAAATTACCCAAGGAGACGGTGATTTGACGGCCCGCATCAATAGCCAACGCCGGGACGAGATTGGTGAGTTAGCTCATGAGTTTGATACTTTTATCAAGCATATTGACGGGACGCTTCAAGCTGTTAGCCAAAGCACTGTCAGCCTTCAGCACGCATCCACAGAAATTGCCAAAGGTAGTCAGGAGCTTGCAACGCGTACGGAGCAAGCTGCTGCCAATTTACAGCAGACATCAGCTTCCATGGAGCAAATCGCGGCAGTGGTTACCAATGCCTCTGACTCTGCACAGCAGGCAGATCAACTGGCACTATCGAGTCGCGAATTAGCCAATCAGGGACGCAGTGCGATGCGCAGTGTTGAACAGACGATGGATACCATTAGCGAATCCTCTTCTGAAATAAGTAATATCGTCAGTCTTATTGAGAGCATCGCCTTTCAAACGAATATCTTAGCATTGAATGCTTCAGTTGAGGCGGCTCGTGCGGGAGAGCACGGCAGAGGTTTCGCTGTCGTTGCCCAAGAAGTACGCACCTTAGCCAGCCGTTCAAGCGACGCCTCAAAAAGTATTGCCACCCTCATCAATACTTCGATGAGCCGAACTGGGGCGGGCGTCAATCAAGTAAAAAGCACTGGGCAACTGATGGAAGAAATGGTCCACAGCATTGAACGCGTTTCCGATGTAATTGCTGAAATTAGCGCTGGCGCCAAAGAGCAAAGTGTGGGAATTGGGCAAGTCAATGATGCCGTCAACGAGCTGGATAGCATGACTCAGCACAATGCATCCCTGGTAGAAGAGTCCAGCGCAGCAGCAGAGCTAAGCGAACAGGCCTCTCGCTTAAGCGTATTAGTAGGTGCCTTCAAGTTAAGCGATATCGCAACACAGCCCTTGGCGCTGGCTGAGAGGAAACAGGAGAATAAAAGTGCTAGGTCAACATCGTTACCACGGCATCAGTTCTCTTCTTTACAACATCCTGAGTGGGAATCTTTCTGAGTTAGTCTGCTACCGAGGGTTTATCAGCAAGCCCTCGGTGATAGCGACCTCTTGAATAATGACGAGACGATAGTCGAGCCACAAAATTTTCATTGGCATAAATAAGCTTTTCAAGGAATCGATATGGCCTGTAATGCATTGGTGATTGATGATGATCCCGAAATTCAATTATTAGGCAAACTGTTATTGGAAAAACAGGGCTACCGGGCTGTAACTGTTGGAAGCCTGGGAGAGCTGGCGCGCCGCCCATCCCTTCTCAACGTGGACCTGATTCTCCTTGATTTTGGCCTTGGCGAGTTTACCGGTTTAGACATTCTCGACTATCTTCACGATCTGCGCCTGAACGCTGCCATTCTTCTTATTAGTAGCTGCTCGAAGGAGACGGCTACACATGCTATCGAGGTAGGCAAAGGCAAAGGCTTACGTATGTTGGGCTTTTTGCCGAAATCTGACCTTCTTATAGGACTTGCCTCTTTTCTGAAGCCACTTGAAACTTCTCTCAAAGCGCCATCAGTGGAGGAGCTGGAAGCGGCGATTGGCGATAAAAAGCTCTTTTTAGTTTACCAGCCCCAACTAGATCTTGAGAGCGGAAGCATCATAGGCGTTGAAGCATTGGTCCGCTGGCAGGACTCCGAGCGCGGCGTACTTTATCCCGACAGTTTTATTCCCTTGGCTGAACAAAGTGGGCTGATGGTGCCCATGACATGGTGCATTCTTGAGCTTGCCCTGAAGCAACAGGCAGAATGGCAGGCAATGGGCTGGAAACTGGATATTGCCATCAACGTCCCTGCAGAACTGGTCAAAGCCGAGAGCGTTTTACAAACCTTTGATCAACTAACGCGTAAGCACCACTCCGCCTTGGATCGTATTACACTAGAACTGACCGAATCAGCGGGCATTGAGTGCTTGGCATATGCCCGGCACGTACTTGAAGCACTGCTTGAGCGAGGCTGCCAGCTCGCGCTAGATGACTTTGGCACCGGCTACTCCTCAATGATTCAGCTTCATCGCCTCCCCTTTAGCAAGCTTAAAATTGACCGTAGCTTTGTATCGCTGATAGACCAGGACCAAGCTGCCCACGCCATTACACTATCCATTATCGATTTGGGAAAGCGCTTAGGACTGACGGTAATAGCCGAAGGTATCGAGACTCAAGCGCAGCAGCGCTTGCTCAGGGAAGCAAAATGCCCATTAGGTCAGGGATACTTTATCTCTCGCCCATTAACAGCAGAGGCTTTTAACGCTTGGTTCAGTCATCGGATGTCTGAATTGGACTTTAATGAACTAAGCATGCCAGCCTGTTCTAGCGCGAGCTGAGTAGATTTTTCCAAAGCCGGTAGTTGCTGTAAAGACAGCTCAAGTTCACTGCCAAGATCGACTAGCGCGAGGGCTTCAAGACGGTTTGCCAGGGCCGCTATAGCAGTACATCCCAAAGAGGCCGCCGCTCCCTTAAGCGAATGGGCTTCTTGACAAAAAACATCTCGCTCGCCAGCCTTTAAAGCGGCAGCAAGGCGCTCTCCGCGGATATCAAGACGCTTCAAGAATGTTGTCAGCAAGTTATCGAGAGTATTCGAATCAAAAGTGTCTTTTAATTCTTCGCAGAGGCGTGTATCAAGAATTTTCCCCTTTTCCTCGGGTTGCTTTAATACACCGGCATCTGTTTCCCTCTCGGTATCTGAGATAGGCGCGTTAACGCTCTCCTTTTGCAAGATACAACGGCATAAGACTTGGTAGAGTTCATCGCGAGTAAACGGTTTATGTATCATGTCATCCATGCCACTTTGCAGGCAGCGCTCGCGATGCTCTGGCATCACATTGGCCGTCATGGCGACAATAGGTAACCGAGATAACTGATGAAGCTGTTCAAATTCACGCCACTGCTGTGTTGTTTGCACGCCATCCAGCACCGGCATTTGCATATCCATAAGTACCAGGTCGACATCGCTACTATGTGCTTTGAGTAACGTAAGCGCTGCCTCACCATTATCAGCAATACTTACTCGTTGCCCTAACCGCTCAAGCATTACCTTAGCGACCGTCTGATTTAATGAGTTATCTTCGACAATCAGGATATGCTGGTTAGAAATCAAACCACGCAGGCTTTTCTGAGTAGAGTATTCTGGCAGTACATCCGTTTCTGGCAGCCGAATCGAGAACCAGAAACGACTACCAACCCCTTCCATGCTGTTGACATCAATATCACCCTGCATTGATCCAACAAGCCGTTTACAGATGGCAAGCCCCAGCCCCGTTCCTTCATGTCTTCGTGCAATGGATGTATCCACTTGAGCAAAAGCGGAAAAGAGTTGGGCTTGATCTTGCTCAGAAATACCACACCCAGTATCACGCACCTCGAAACGAACCCAATGGCCGGCCTCGCTGTGGATCGTGAACTTTACAAAACCTTCGTCTGTAAACTTAATAGCATTATTGATGAGATTCATTATGATTTGTCGAATCCGTACTACATCTCCCTTTACAAACTGGGGCAAATCGGCTGATTTAGCGTAGCTAAAGGAAACGGATTTTGTCTTACATTGCAGGCTATAGCCAATACATAGTTCATCAATACATTTATGTAGATCAAAAGCTTGAATATCGAGATCTAAATTACCAGACTCTATTTTAGTATAATCCAGAATATCATTAATCACGCTTCGTAAACTATCGGCACTGCGCTTAAGCGCAGCTAAATATGCTGTTGCATCAGGAGTACTCACCTCTTCGCTTAACAAGTCGGCCATACCAACAACTCCGTTAAGTGGAGTACGTATTTCATGGCTCATAACTGCCATGAATTCAGATTTCGCCCGACTAGCCGTCTCGGCCTGCTGTGCTGCCACATTCAGCTCATGGCTCTGCTTTTCAAGCGCTTGTGCTTTCTCTAAATTGGAGCGACCCTCTCTTATAAGCGCACGGACAAGGAGCCCGCCCGATATCATCAAAAGTGTAATCAGCAGAAGTGCCAAGCCATAAAGCTGTGCCAAAGATTCACGCTCATCGGTACGCATTCGCGCGACATTGGCATTGGTGTCGACCAGAGCGTCAGAGGTTAACTTCTGCAGTATAGATGTTTTAGCGAGCAACGTATTAATTAGTAAAGGGGTAAGGCCTGAAGGGTTATGCCAGAGATCCTCCAATAACGAATCGATTTCCATTATGAGATTTTCAGATGCCTGCACATTCGTTTTAAGGCTCTCTATAAGTGCAACCTCCTTACCAATATCACCCTGGAAAAATAAGTTCTTCCGGCTATAAAGAATCTCGTATCGTAATGGTTCTTCGTCACTTCACGTGGATTTGGCCTGATCGAATAGGCGGCCCACCGGGCTGCCAATCAGGTAGATCATGGCGATAAAGTTGGCCTCGTTCCGGTAGCCACGTGCTCGTGACCGAGCCGCTTGGAACAGACCATTCATTCCTTCCAGTCTTGCGTTCGTCAGTCCCGAGAGCCAGCGTCTGACCACCGCGTCGGCGTGCCGCTCAAGCGTCGCCAGGGCTTTCCCCATCGGCTTCAGCAGTGGCTTTTCAGACACCGCCGCCTGCATGACCTTGAGGTAGTTCGTGATGCGCCACCGAGCCGCTCTGGGCGTTGGAGCCTTCTGGATCCAGCGTAGCTTCTCCTTGATCACCCAGGCATCGGCCGTGGCGCTCTGATCGGCCACCAACTCCTGGAGCGCCGAAAGCTGTTTGGGTGTCAGGTTCTTGTTATCCAGGTTCTTCAGCAGGGCCCAGCGCAGCGACTTGGGGTGCCCCTGCTCCCGGCGCTCTTTCTTGCCTACCTCGTCCAGCCGCTTGGTGAAGGTCTGTACGATATGGAACCAGTCGACCGTTACCTCGGCCTTGGGAAGGTGCTCGGTCACGCCGCTAAGGAAGGCTGGCGACATATCGCAGACGACCTCGACCACATTATTCGGGTCGCCGCCATGGGCCGCCAGGAAGGCGCTGAAAGCCTGGATGGCATCCTTGCCGCAGCCTGGGACGGCAAAGATAACCGGTTCCCGCTTGCGCTGCATGTCGAGGAACACCGTGACATAGCGATGACCGCGCCGGGAGGCGGTTTCGTCCACGCCGACCGTCACCACCTTGGACAGATCCAGTTCCCCCAACATGCGGCCAACGTAGTGGTGCACGATGCGCCATAGTCGTTTGTCGGAAATCTCCAACTGGCGGGAGACGGCCAGTACCGGCATCTCCTTGACCAGTGACATGGCCGCTTGCTCGAACAGCAGGGTAAAGTCGCTGCCCGGCCGGGCCCAGGGCACCTCTATGCGCTTGACGCCATGGTCAGGACACTTCGTGCGCGGCACGCGAGCATGCAGGTAACAGTGATGCTGAAAGAAGTTCAGATGCCGCCAGGTTTTGTCGGCAAAGTCATGAGCTTGGCAGGCCTTACCACATTCTGGGCAGGGATAGAGACTGCCTCGCTCCGCCTCGACATAGAGGTCCAAGCGGTGGGGCGACACGGCGGTATCCAGGTACTGGTTCTTGAGGATCCAGGGCGCTTCCAAGCCCAGGCCGAGTGTTAGAATCTGGGTGCCGTCCATGTCATACCTCCTGCCGCTGTGGAGGTCATATTCTGGCCCAGCTCAGGGGGCGAATTCCACACCCAACGTCGAAGAGCCATCGTAATAAAATATCTTCCGCTGAGACAGGGTATGCTGTTGCTTCAATAAGACTTAAACGGAATTCTCTGACTTCTCTATCGAGCTGATAGCCCGCCCAAAGCAAGTTTTCCAACAGCCGGTTTTCCAGCGCATGTTGACGCTGAAAAATAACCCCGCCCGTGGTGAGAGCAGAAAAGAAAAAAAGGATTGCCGAAAAAGTGGCAATCCGTGCACGCCGGGAAAAATAGCGTTTCAAGCCTGACAGCATTGGATACTTATCCATTAAAGATTCGCGTTATTATTCAATATCGATCCTATGCACCTGCCAAACTGAGCGTGAGAGTATTACTTCATTCAATAACTTTGGTGAATCATCAAAAGGGTAGATGACAAAAAGAGGCCCCTGGTCACGAATGCGCAGAGGCTCGTCATCCGCACTCATGGCCAAAATCACATCATATTGATAAAAATCGCTGACCGGAACCGTAGCCGCATAATCATTTAACGCGGTGATCCGCATTTGTTCGCCGTCTCCACCAACCGCCTCCAAGATGGCACGCCCCAAGGGGCCAGAAAAGCGAACCTGACCATCATGCCAGGGCGTATTCGTGAGCGTATCATGCTGCTCTAAAGCTTCCAGCATAGCTCGGTCAAAATGTGCCTCATCACCACTATTGGGATGCGCCAATGTACCTGTCACTATCAGCATGACAGGACCTTCTGGCTTGTCCAAAGCGCTAGCATGAAACGGCAATGTCAAAAACCAGATAGCCACTAGGACAACTACATATCGAACCATGATTAAGCCCCTCCCAAGAAGACATGTTGATTGAAGGTTGAGTATATAGCGGCCTCCTAAAGGCTAACTGTGAAACTTTGTGTCAAGGAGGTACTATAAACTCTAATTAGCTAACGTTGCTGCGTAATTTACAATGTTTATAACGACATAGTTAAAGAGTGCTTAAATAGCGGGGATAGGTATTAATCCATGCATATTGGTGTACTTGAGGATGATCTGGATCAACAACAGTTTATAAAACAGTGCTTGCTCTCGGCTGGATATGAGGTGTCATTGTTTGGTCGATCCAATGAACTACGAAGAAGCACTCAGCAGCAATTATTCGATTTTCTTATCATTGATTGGCGCTTACCCGATGGCTGTGGCATGGACGTTGTTAGTCACCTTCGTCAGCATGACGGCTGGAAAGGCCCGATTCTGTTTATTACCGCTAGTCAGCATGAGGATGACGTCGTACAAGCTCTAGAGCAGGGGGCCGACGATTTCCTGGCCAAGCCTCTCCGACCCAAAGAGCTGATTGCTAGGGTCAATGCATTAAGCCGACGAATGGGATATACCCCCTCTACAACAGCCGCTAATTTTTCTGAAACCTATTCGCTCAATATCGAGAAGCGTATTGTTTACCTGGATGAGCGGCCCGTAAATCTGACTGAGCGAGAGTACCGCCTTGCAGCCCTGTTTTTTTCCAAAACGGGGGAATTGCTTACCCGTCCACATTTGCTGGAACTGATATGGGGAATGAAAGGTGATATTTCTACGCGTACCGTCGATACCCACGTTAGCCGTCTTCGGCGCAAACTCGAATTAGATGGGCAGCATGGCCTACGTCTAAAAAGCATATACCAGTCGGGCTATCGCTTGGAGACATGCCAGCCTACTGGCGCTGAAACTACTTGCACCGAGAACTAGTGCTATGCAGTAACCCCGTCTTGGCGCCGGATTAGTCTGACTTAGGCATGCATTCGGCATTGTGCGAAACGTCGCTGAGCTAAGGCAAGGCAAGGCAAGGCAAGGCAAGGCAAGGCAAGGCAAAAATTAGCGGAAACGGACTGGGCTCTCAAGCGATTTTACGCGCATAAATGAGTATTTTGATGGGAAGCCGAGTTCGGACTTACGCTTGAGCTGATTTTTAACGCTGTATAGTCGAGTGTAAGCAGTTTTTGTACAAAGATTAAGACGTTAATATGGTTTCAAAAGCATTGCCAAAACGCCTGATCAAGCGGCTTGGCGATACCCCCGCTGGGCCTTGCGCCCTTTACGGGAGTAGCTGCCTTTACCTCTTTTGGGCGTTTGCTGCTGCATCTTGAACATGGGCGTGCGTAGCTGGGCTTTGAGCGCGTTGTCGCGAATCTTTTGCTTCATGGAATCTTCCTGTAAAGCGGAGTTATACAACTTTCATATAAAAGCGGTGCCTGCTGAAACAGGCACCGCTAGGACATTATGAGCTGCCTAATGTTCCCAGGCACTCATTTAAAATCACTCATCCCATTTAGGTGCAAAGTCAGGGTTGGCGATGCGCTCCTTGCGATCAAGCTTGGCAATATCGGCCATTTCGCTGTCGCTTAATACAAGATCAAACGCGGCAATATTGCTTTGAATGTTACGTGCCTTGGTGGATGAGGGAATCGTGATCATGTTGCGCTGATTAACCCAGGCCAGGGCAATTTGCGCAGGCGTTACGCCATGCGCATCAGCGATCTGCTTGAGGGTGGCATCGTCCATTACCTTGCCCACCGCCAGCGGCATAAAGGCCGTTACCTGAATACCGTGATGCTCGCAGCGCTCAACCAGCTTGCGGTTTTGCAGGAAAGGATGCACTTCAATCTGGTTGGTGAGGATTTCGCCTTTACCCAAAATCTCCACCGCTTTATCAAGCTGTTCAATGGTGAAGTTGGATACACCAATATGGCGCGCCTTGCCCACCGCTTTCACTTCCTTGAGAGCGGCCAGATACTCTTTCATCGGCACTTCGTTATCCGGCGATGGCCAGTGGATCAGCAGCAGGTCAACGTAATCGGTGCCGAGCTTTTCTAGGCTTTCATCGACGCTCTCTTTCAGGCGCTGCGGCGCCAGATTGTCGTGCCACACCTTGGTGGTCAGAAAGATGTCGCCACGCGGCACGCTGCTGTCACGAATCGCTTCGCCAACACCCTTCTCATTACCGTAAAACTGGGCAGTGTCGATATGACGGTAGCCCGCTTCAAGCGCCGCATGGATACTCTCTTTAAGCGTATCGCCTTCCAGGCGAAAAGTACCGAAACCCGGGTTAGGCATAACTTTTTGCATCATTAACATCCTTTTCTATTGATAGCGTGTTAATTAACATGGGGCAGCCACCGCGTGACTTCAACCACTGGTTGAAAAAAGCCCTTAACCGGTTTGCCATTAGCCAAGCGTAATGTACGGGCTTTTTGATCCATGTTTGGCGCTATAAGCGATAGAATTATGAAAATTCGCTTGCTAACATTCTTTTAATAACCAAGATACCGCCCATGCCCCCCGATAACGACACGCTTGCCGCTACCGATGTCCCGCTGCTTCCCATTCATCGCCAACCGGGCTTTCTAAGCTTTCTTCTTTCTCGATTAGCGGCAGTGTTTGCCATGCAGATTCAGGCCATTGTGGTGGCCTGGCAGGTATATGACATTACCCGAGACGCCATGTCGCTGGCCTACGTGGGGCTTGCGCAGTTTCTGCCTATGGTGATTTTACTGCTGCCCGCAGGCGATGTGGTCGACCGCTTTCCGCGCAAGCGCATTCTGCAACTCAGCTGGGCGGTACAGGGCATTTGTAGCGCGCTGCTGCTTTTATTGGCCCAGGCCAATCACGGTAGCGTTATTGAATTTTATGCCGTGCTGGCTCTGTTTGGCTGTGCTCGGGCGTTTACCGGCCCGACGCTGCAAAGTATGTTGCCCAATATTGTGCCCCGCGCTCAGCTTGCTCAGGCCATTGCGCTGAATAGCTCGATCATGAAAGTCGCGGTGATTAGCGGGCCCTTGCTGGGCGGCGTGCTTTACAGTGTGGGCGGCGGCAGCCTGGCTTATGCCGTGTGCTTGGGGTGCTTTATCGTCGCGCTGGCCTTACTGGTGCTGGTACCGGTGCGCTATGTCGAGAAAGCCAAGGTTCTAGAAAGTACCGCCTGGAAGCGCTTTTCTGCCGGCATTCGCTATATCCGCTATCAGCCGATTATTCTGGGCGCCATATCCTTGGATCTGTTTGCCGTGCTGCTGGGCGGCGTCGTGGCACTGCTGCCCATTTACGCTCAGGAAGTCCTGCACGTGGGCCCGGAAGGCTTGGGTGCATTGCGCAGCGCGATTGCGGTGGGCGCGCTATTGATGGGGCTTTATCTTGGCGTTCGCGGCATCAAGCGTCGCGCGGGGCATGTGATGTTTGCCGCCGTGGCCGTGTTTGGTCTGGCGAATCTGGTATTCGCGTTCTCGACCCTGTTCTGGGTATCGATGATTGCCATGCTGGTGGCGGGTGCGGCCGACATGATCAGCGTTTATGTACGCACCACCGTGATTCAGCTAGCCACGCCGGATGAAATGCGCGGCCGGGTGAATGCGGTCAATATGCTGTTTATTGGCTCAAGCAATGAATTGGGCGAGTTCCGCGCGGGCAGTATGGCGGCCGGGTTTGGCGTGGTGCCCGCCGCGGTGATTGGCGGCGTGGGCACGCTGGCGGTGGTCGGCCTGTGGATGCGCCTGTTCCCGACGTTACGCCGGGTCGACCGCTTCGATGATGCCCGCTGAGGCAAGCGCATTCGCGGGGCTGCTCGCCACCATACTGACCACGCTGCCTACCAGAATCACGCAAGGTGACGGCAGCGGATGGTCCGCCAGGCGTTGGGGCATGTCTTTAAGCGTACCCACCAGCGCCTGCTGTTCGGGCAGGCTGGCATTGGCTACCAGCATGATCGGCCACTCATCGGGCAGCCCGGCCTGGCGTAGCCCTGCACAAATGGCCTCTACCTTGGAAAGCCCCATATAAAACACCAGGGTTTCATCACGGCGGGCCAGGGTTTGCCAGTCGGGCGCGCCACCCTCACGGCAGAGCTGGGCGGTAATAAAGCGCAACTGCTGAGAGTGGCCGCGGTCGGTGAGCGGAATCCCCAGGCTTGCGGCAGCGGCAGACGCCGCAGTAATGCCGGGCACAATGTGCGCGGGCACATTGGCATCCGCCAGGGCGGCAAGCTCTTCGCCCATACGCGCAAATATACCGGGGTCGCCGCCTTTCAAGCGCACCACCGATTTGCCGGCGGTCGCCAGTTTGACCATCAAGGCGCCAATTTCCGCCTGCGGCATGCTGTGATGGCCGCTGGCCTTGCCGACGTAGTAGCGCTCGGCGGAAAGCGGAACCAGCCCCAGCACATCGTCGCCTACCAAACGGTCATACACGATAGCATCAGCCTGCATTAACAGCCGCGCGGCTTTCAGCGTTAACAGCTCCATATCCCCACTGCCCGCGCCGACCAGATACACATGCCCGGCCGTGCAATCGCCGCGTAGTTTAAGCGAAGGCACGCTTGGTGCGCTGCGCGTGGAGCGCTGAAATGGCGACAGCACACGCTGCGTAAAGCACATCAAAGCCTCAGGCCACTTGTGTAGTAGACGCTTGCTTAGCACGCGCATGTGAACGCTCCTCTTCAATCAGGGACTTCAATTCAGGCAAACAACTACCGCACTGGGTTCCGCAGGCAAGCCGTGCACCCAAGGCTTCCACGCTGCTATCACCGGTACGAATGGCATTAACAATCGCCGTTTGGCCCACTTGGTGGCAGCTGCATACCACAGGGCCGGTATCCGCTGCGCCATCATCACACCCCGCCAGCAGCCGGCGCCGGTGCTTATCACTTATGGCTGTTTCGTTAAAACGTGCTTCAAGCCAGGCAAGCCCCGGCAATTCGCGCGGCGGGCCAACCATTAACCACCAGTGCAGCTTGCCTTGCACAATAGCCGCAGCGCGCAGGCGACCCTTACCGCTGTCTTCACACCACAAACTAGCCTCATCGGGTAGCCACGTGGCGAGTAGCGCCAGCCAGTCATGTACCGGATTTGCATCAGCCAGCTGCCAGCGCTGACAGCCCTGCATGGGTACGCGCGCCCAGTAATCGCTTTTGCACCACGCGGGCACTTCCTGACTATTATCCCCTAATGGCTGGGCAATCAACAGCGTTGCCTCCCAAGCCGTGTTCAGCGGCGCCAGTGCCACCGCGCCGTGCTTGGCTTCCGGCTGGCCTGAAACGGGATCGGTGATGGCCTCCAGCATGGCGCCGCTACGCGCCGATTTACTGAACGCATCGCTCCAGTGCATGGGAATAAACACCTCGCCACGCCGCTGGGCGTTTGAGATACGCACTCGCCCCCGATACTCGCCGCTGGCGGCGGACAATACTGCCAGCTGCTGATCGCCAATGCCATAGCGCGCGGCATCGCTTGGGTGGAGTTCGATAAATGGCTCGTGGCGATGATTCATCAGCCGGGGCGCACGTGCCGTGCGTGTCATGGTGTGCCACTGGTCGCGAATACGCCCGGTATTCAGGCGCAGCGGATAGGCGTCACTCAAGCGTTGCCCCGGCAGGCGAGGCGTTATGGCGATGAAACTGGCGCGCCCATCAGGCGTGGCGAATTCACCGTCTTCAAACAACCGCGCCGTTCCGTGAGGCGCTGAAAAGGTAACCGGCCACTGAATCGGCGCCAGCGCATCGTAGGCCTCTCGCCCAAGCCCCGCCAAACCGGAAATATCGAAGAGCCGTTTGCTCTCCCCCTCATTCTCGAAGCCGGAAAGGCGCGCGTGCTCGTCAAAAATTTCATGGGGATGGCTATAGTCAAACGCCTCCTTAAAGCCCAACCGCTTGGCAACTTCGCACATAATCCACCAGTCGTGACGCGCTTGGCCTGGCGCGGGTAGCAAGCCACGCTGGCGTGAAATACGCCGCTCGGAGTTGGTCACCGTGCCGTCTTTTTCCGACCACCCAGTCGCAGGCAGAATGATATCGGCGTAGGCCAGTAGATCGGTATGGCTGGCGCATTCAGACACAATCACCAGCGGGCACTTTTCAAGCGCACGCCGCACGCGGGCGGCATCCGGCAAGCTGACCGCCGGGTTGGTGGCCATTATCCACAGCGCCTTTATTTCGCCCCGCTCAACCGCGTCAAAAAGCTCAATCGCCTTATAGCCAGGCGCCAGGGGCAGTTCGGGCATTAACATTTCCGTCGCCCAAAAGCGGGTGACCCGGCCGAGGGCGCCGGGGGTGTGGTAATCCATATGCGCGGCCAGCTGGTTGGCAAGCCCGCCCACTTCGCGCCCGCCCATGGCATTGGGCTGGCCGGTAATCGAGAAAGGCCCTGCTCCCGGCAAGCCGATTTTGCCGCCAGCCAGGTGGCAGTTGATGATCGCATTGCACTTATCAGTACCGCTGGTGGATTGATTGACGCCCTGGGAGTAGAGCGTCACGACATGGAGTTGGCTGGCAAACCAGTAGTAAAAGGTCTCCAGCCGCTCAGGGTCGATATCACATATCGCCGCCACGTCATCAATGTCGCAGTGGCTCGCAGCCAGCAGCGCTTCGTCGAAACCTTGTGTATGACGATCCAGATAGAGCTGATCCAGCTTGTTATTCTCAGCCATCCAGGCCAGCAGGCCATTGAACAGCACCGCATCGCTGCCGGGTGCGATGCCCAGGTACAGGTCGGCAATTTCGCAGCTGTCGGTCACGCGCGGGTCGATGACCACCACCCGCATCAGCGGATTGCGCGTTTTGGCGACCTTCAAGCGCTGGTAAAGCACCGGGTGGTTCCAGGCCAGATTCGAGCCCACCAGCACCACCAGTTCGGCCTCTTCAATATCTTCATAGTTGCAGGGAACGGCGTCTGCGCCCAACGAGCGTTTATACGCCGCCACGGCAGAAGCCATGCAGAGTCGCGAGTTGGTATCCAGGTGCGGCGTGCCTAAAAAGCCTTTAAACAGCTTATTGGCCACATAGTAATCTTCGGTTAATAGCTGACCTGAAAGGTAAGCACCCACGGACTCTGCGCCGTAAGTTGCGCGAGTCGTTTGCAACCGCTCTGCCAAGGTGGTTAATGCCACATTCCAGTCAACGGCCTGGCCATCGACCCAGGGCGTGGTGAGCCGGTCATGGTGGCCAAGGGTTTCGTGCAGTGCCGAGCCTTTCACACACAGCCGGCCAAAATTGGCGGGATGGTCGCGGTCGCCTTCAACCGCGCTGATTGTGCCGCCTGCCACAGTGGCGGTTACGCCGCAGCCGACACCGCAATAAGGGCACGTCGTGTTTGCTTTACAAGCCGAGCGTGTGGCCTGGGACATACTGATTTCCTCCCGCTTAAAAAGCAAAAAGCGCCCAAGCGAGCCTCATAAGAAGCCTGCCTGGACGCCGTTGTCTCAGGGACACCTGCACCGGTGCCGAATGTCGCACTGCTGGGATTGGACACATTTATTAATGGCCTGTCGTCTGATGGCGTTAGCGTTGTTATTTGCCCGTCAAACTCGATGGCTGCATTTTATTGTGCCGATAAACCCGTCTGTGCTTTGTTGCTTGTTACCAAGGTAATAGCAAGGCCTGCGCCAACCAGCCTATTAAAATAAAAATACCAGCTTAAACAGCAGGTTAATAAACAATAGAATATCTTTCGACCGACCGTGTAGACAGTTTATTTTCAAACGCTGACTACTCTCGGTGCATCTTTACCGCTTAGCGCACCAAGAGCGTGCGCAGGCTGAGCTTAAGCGGCTGAAAAGGCGCTTTCTTCAACCTATTTATTTAAATCAACCTATTGATAAGTAATATAAAAATAAATAACGAGCGATGTTTGGCTGATTAATTGCCCTGTACTGATTAGATAAATTCAAGTCTAGCTGGCAGCCAACGGTGGCTGCTCTGTGCTTAACCCACGAACGGGTTTGGCCTCAGCTACCGGGCAACGAAGCCCCTGATACGGTTTTCCTGGCAATCCACTTGCCCGGGACGCTAACTCAGGGGCTTTTTTATTGTTTTTTCTTCAGCGCTGCGCCACGACAGCATTTATCGCTGCCAGATATTTGTAGCCAGGTCTTTGTAGACAGGTATTGGCAGCCAAGCGCGAAACAGTAAGGAGCAACCCATGATCGCTATCTCTCGGTGCTCGTCTGATGATCACTTGGTCATTATCGGCAACGGCATGGCGAGCCAGCGTCTGCTAGAGGCGGTCGTTAAATTGCCTCACCGACCCCAGCAAATAACGGTGATTGGTGCAGAAGCATCTCCCGCTTATAACCGGATACTGCTATCGCCACTGCTCGCCGATGAAATGCCGCCTAGCGCCCTCACCTTGCGGGATGCGCAGTGGTACGCCAAGCAAGGTATCACCCTGCACTTAAATGAATGCGTGCTGGAGATCAACCGTGCAGAACAGCGCGTTGTCACTCCCTGCCGCACGCTAACTTATGACCGCCTGGTGATTGCCACCGGCTCACGCCCGACGCTGCCCGAGGTACCCGGCATTGGCCTTAACGGCGTGCATGGGTTTCGTACCCTGCAAGATGCCGACACGCTCGCAAAGTTTGCCTTGCAGGGCGGGGAATGCGTCGTGGTCGGCGGCGGGCTGTTGGGGCTCGAGGCCGCTGAAGGGCTTCGCAAGCGGGGTGCCAGCGTCAGCGTTCTACAGCGAAGTAAGCGGTTAATGAATCGTCAGCTGGATAGCATGGCCGCTGGGCTTCTAGAAACGACGCTTACCCAACGTGGCTTGACCATCTTAACCAATGCACGCATCAGCCATTTTGAAGACGACGGCGCGGGAAGCCTGGCCGCCGTTGTACTGGAGGATGGCCAGCGCCTGCCTGCCCAAAGCGTCATCGTGGCAACCGGCGTTACACCTAACGCAGAACTTGGCCATCAGGCAGGCTTGGCTACACAGCGCGCCATCATGGTTGATGACACGCTCACTACCTCCGACCCGCATATTCATGCATTGGGCGAGTGTTGCCAGTTCGAGCAGCACACCTACGGCCTGGTCGAGCCGATCTGGCGCCAGGTAGATGTGTTAGCCAACACGCTGTGTGGCGATGGCAGCGTCCGCTATCGTGAGGCGCCAACCGCTACCAAGCTTAAAATCAGCGGCCTGGCCCTCTACGCGTTTGGCCCCACGGAGGCCGCGCCAGAACATGAAGTACTGCATTACAGCGACCCGGAAAACGGCGACTACCGCCGCCTGTTACTGCGCAACGGAAGGCTTGAAGGCGCCGTGCTGTATGGCGATACCCATTCCGGCCCCTGGTATTTCGCCCAGGCGCTAGCCAAAACCGATCTGGGCGCCTGCCGCCAGGCGTTGTTGTTTGGTGAAGCCGATGCCAACGCCCTGCTTCTTGATACCCCACCCACTCCCTCATCGACGCTGGAGGCAGCTTAGCCATGTCCATCACCTCTAAACGCAACGTGATTATTATTGGTAACGGTATGGTCGGCCACCACCTGGTCGAGCAGCTGGTTGAAAACGGTGCCCTGTCACAGATGAACGTCACCGTGTTTGGCGAAGAGCGCCATCGTGCTTATGATCGCGTGCACCTTTCTGAATACTTCAAGGGCCGCGACGCCGAAGCGCTGGCCCTGTGTGATGCCGACTACTACGCAAGCCATGGCGTGACATTCAACAGCAGCGAAGCGGTGATCTCCATCGATCGCGCGGCAAAAACGCTAGCCACCGAGCACGGCCATTACGCCTATGATCATCTGGTACTGGCCACCGGCTCTTACCCTTTCGTGCCGCCCATTCCCGGTAACGATCGCGAAGGCTGCCTGGTGTATCGCACGCTGGACGACCTGGACGCCATCCGCGAGGCGGCGCAAAGTGCGGCCACCGGCGTTGTAGTGGGCGGCGGTCTGTTGGGTCTGGAAGCGGCCAACGCACTGCGCGGATTGAATCTGGAAACCGCGGTGATTGAGTTCGCCCCACGCCTGATGCCCATGCAGGTGGATAGCGAGGGCGGCGAGCTGCTGCGCGAAAAAATCGAAGCCTTGGGTGTTCAGGTACTCACCGAGCGGGCCACTCAGCGCATTGAAGATGGTGCAGCCAGCCGCCATCGCATGGTGTTTCAGGATGACAAAATACTGGAAACCGACCTGATCGTGTTCTCGGCGGGTATTCGCCCGCGTGATCAACTGGCCCGGGAGTGCGGCCTGGAGATCGGCGAGCGCGGCGGCGTAGTGATCAACGATCAGTGCCAAACCAGCGACCCGGCGATTTTAGCCATTGGCGAAGTGGCGCTGTGGAATCAGAGCATTTTTGGCCTGGTGGCGCCTGGCTATCAGATGGCAAAGACAGCGCTTTCGACGCTCACCGGTGGCGATGCTTCTTTTACCGGTGCCGATATGAGCACCAAGCTTAAACTTCTGGGTGTGGACGTCGGCTCGATTGGCGATGCCCACGGCACTCAAAACCCCGGCGCACGGATGTTTCGCTACCTTGACCCACTTACCCAGATTTACCGCAAGATGGTGGTCTCAAGCGACGGCAAGAAGCTCTTGGGCGCCATGCTGGTGGGCGATAACAGCGTCTACGACACCTTGCTTCAGTATTACGCCAACGGTATCGAGCTGCCCAAAGAGCCCGCCTCATTGATTTTGCCGCAAAGCGGCGCCGCCCCGGCACTTGGCCCGGACGCGCTGCCGGAAACGGCAATGATCTGCTCGTGCCATAACGTCACCAAGGCCAGCATTTGCGCGGCCATTGACGCAGGCGCCAGCGACTTGGCATCCGTGAAAGGTGACACCCGCGCCAGCACCGGCTGCGGTGGCTGCGCGTCGCTTTTGAAAAGCGTGGTGGATCATGAGCTGGCCGCACGCGGCGTTGAGGTGGACAAGTCGATTTGCGAGCACTTTCAGCACACCCGCCAAGAGCTTTACGACATCGTGCGCGTGGAGGGCATCAAGACCTTCAGCGAGTTGATCGAAAAGCACGGCGCGCCTAGCACCCACCACTTGGGCTGCGATATCTGCAAGCCTGCGGTCGGTTCCATTCTCGCCTCCTGCTTTAACGAGCCGATTACCGACGCTGCGCATATCCCGCTTCAGGATACCAACGACACTTTCATGGCCAATATGCAGAAAAACGGCACCTATTCGGTCGTGCCGCGCATTGCAGGCGGGGAAATTACACCGGATAAACTGGTGGTGCTGGGTCAGGTAGCGCAAAAGTACGGCCTTTATAGCAAGATCACCGGCGGCCAGCGGATTGATCTGTTCGGCGCACGCCTGGAAGACCTGCCTGATATCTGGGGCGAGCTGATCGAAGCTGGCTTTGAAACCGGCCACGCCTACGGCAAGTCGCTGCGTACGGTGAAATCCTGCGTGGGCAGCACTTGGTGTCGCTACGGCGTGCAGGACAGCGTGGGCATGGCGATCAAACTTGAGAACCGCTACAAGGGCCTTCGTGCACCGCACAAGATCAAATTTGGCGTATCAGGCTGTACCCGCGAATGCGCCGAAGCGCAAAGCAAGGATATCGGCATTATCGCCACCGAAAACGGCTGGAACCTCTACGTGTGCGGCAACGGCGGCATGCGCCCACGCCATGCCGAGCTGTTTGCCACCGATCTTGACGACGAAGCCCTCTACCGCACCATCGACCGTTTTCTGATGTTCTACGTGCGCACGGCGGATCGCTTGCAGCGTACCTCGGTATGGCGGGAAAACCTGGAAGGCGGGCTGGAGTATCTGAAAGAGGTGATTCTCAACGACAGCTTGGGCATGGGTGATGAACTGGAGCGCCAGATGCAAACCGTGGTGGATAACTATCAGTGCGAATGGGCAGGCGCCATCAGTGACCCGGATAAGCTCAAGCGCTTTAGAAGCTACGTCAACGATAGCCGCCCCGACCCATCGATCATCATGACCAGTGAGCGCGGCCAGCTACGGCCTGCCTAACCAACATCACTTTAAAGGGCTACTCCATGACCGCTACCGCAGTGAAGCAAGCAACGGTTACACAAAGCAGACAGGCACCGACCGGCCATAAACTGTGCAGCAAAACCGACCTAGTCGCGTTTTCCGGGGTTGCTGCGTGGCTTGAAACACCACAGGGGCCGACGCAAGTCGCGCTATTTTACTTGCCGGGCTTTGAGCGTGAGCTTTACGCGATTGATCACCACGACCCGTTTTCCAACGCCAATGTGATTGCCCACGGCATTGTGGGCGATATAAAGGGCGCCGCCGTGGTGGCTTCCCCCATTTACAAGCAGCACTTTCGTTTGGAAGATGGCCAGTGCGTGGAAGACGACAGCGTCACGCTAGCTACCTGGAAGGTGAGCTTTAAAGAAGCTGATGTGTGGATTGAGGGTTGATACCAAGAAACAACGATGAAGAACATCAATCCGCCAAGCCGCTTACTCAAGCGGCCTGGCGTCAGTCCATTAAGCGCTGGGCGCGACCGAGACTCCTTGAACACCGTGCTTCTCCAGCAAACGGGCTACCTCACCTTGCGCTTTGACTTCTTCAATAAACGCGGAAAGAAATGCAGCCGCTTCGGGCGAGCGGCCTTTAGGAACGCCCATGGCCTGCTGAATGGTCATGAAGTGGCCGGGCAGTAACCGCATGCCACCAAACTCTTCGATACCGGCTTCCAGCTGCTGCTTAACGCCTGCGGCGATATCCAACTGATGCTCTCTAAAGAACGCCACCACCTTGGGCGACGTGGGGGCTCTGACCAGCTCGGCCTGTTCAATGGTGCGGCTTAGGTACAGATCATAAGCGCTGCCTTTACCCACCACGATACGCTGCCCGAGGCGATCTACCTCTTCCTGCGCCGTGATCGGAGAGTCTTCACGGACCAGGTAACACCCCTCAATGAATACATAGGGTGCGGTAAATTCGATGCTCTCGCCGCGCCTGGGGTCGAGCGCAAAAAAGCCCATATCGGCTTCCTCTCGGCTGACAACGTCAACGGCCTCACCCGCAGAGGCAACCACCTGAAGTTCAAGCTCGACCTCCAGTCTATGTGCAATCAATGTTGCCAGATCAACCGACACACCAAACGGCTGGTGCTCGACATCAAGCCCTGCCAGAACAGGATTACCGACATTGATGGTGGCGCGCAGTACGCCAGTAGGTGCCATTACTTTTCTTAACGCTGATGCGTCACTCATCGTTAACTCCTGGTGTTAGCGCTTTAATGCTCCGCCATTAAAAACGCCGCCCCGGGGGCGGCGCTAACGGCAAGATAATCGTTTAATCAGCTCTTGATAAAATCGATCAGCACTTTATTAAACTCATCAGCATGAGTTGCGTTAATCGCATGTGGGCCACCCTTAATAATATGCGTTTTCGCCTCAGGTAAAAGCTCGGCGGCGCGTTTGCCGCTGACCTCAAACGGTACAATTTGATCGCCGTCGCCATGGAGTATCAGCGTAGGCACGTCGATTTTGGGCAGGTCTTTGCGAAAGTCGGTATAGCTAAACGCTTTGACGCATTCATAGGTGGCTAGTGGCGAGGCAAAGGCGGCGATATCGCGATGATAGAGTCGATTTGGCTCGCTGATTAAGTCACTGTTATCAGAGGTTGAGAAAAAATCCTTGGTGAAGTCTTCCAGAAATGCGATCCGGTCACCGCGAACACCGTCCAAAAACCCGTTAATGGTCGCGTCATCCAACCCACCATCCGGGTTATCATCTGCCTTATACAGGTAAGGCGGAACGGCAGCGGCAAATACGCCTTTCGTCACGCGGCCAGTGCCGTAGCTTCCAATATAGCGGGCCACTTCTCCACCGCCCATGGAAAAGCCCACCAGTGTGGCATCGTTAAGATCAAGCGTATCAATCAGCTTTTTCAGGTCGGCGGCCAGCGTATCGTAGTCGTACCCGCCATCTGCCTGGGTGGACCAGCCAAACCCACGGCGGTCGTAAGTAATAACCTTGTAGCCTGCTTCTACCAGGGCGGGCACCTGCTTTTCCCAGGAACGGCCGCTCAATGGCCAGCCGTGGATAAGTACCACGGGCTTACCTGCTCCGTATACTTCGTAATAAAGCTCTACCGGCGTACCCTGCTCCGTGCCGACGCTCAGCATAGGCATTGTTAAACCCTCCCGTTGGCGTAATGTTTGTCCATTAATGCGTTTAAAGGTTAGTACACGTTATTACCACTTACCAAAAGACGATCAGCCCGTATGGGAACAGCTTGAACTTACGGGCATTCAATCTTTTCCCTTAGCGCACATTGATACACCAAGCACTCCAGGTGCTGATCGGCTACGTGAGAATAAGCCGACAGTTTTTCAACTAATGTGAACTTGGCTTTTTCGAGCACGCGCTGAGATGCCTTGTTTTCAACCGAAACGGTCGCTGTCAGCGTGTCCAGACCATAAATACAGCGGGCCTCTTTCATCAGGTGATGAAGCGCTTTTTGGGCGATTCCCTGCCCGCAGGCGTTTTCAGCAAGGCGATAGCCGACCTGAGCACTGCCCTGATCAATATCACGCAGATTGGCGAGCCCGATAATGACGCCTTTATGGCGAATAAGCTGAGGGCTCATACGCCCATGAGCATTGAGTGCCAGACACTCAACAATATGCTGTGACACACCATGCGGGGTATAAAACTGCTTCCTGCGCGCTTCGATATGCTGCTCAAACCACGCCCGCTCTGCGGTCTCAAACGCCAACAGTTCAAAGGCATCTTCCGGGGTTAACAGGCTGAAGGTTAAATCCTTGGTATGGCGAATACGTACATCTCTTTGTGGAGTCATCGCCGTTCGTCCTTGTGGGCGCCGCTATCGTTAGTGAATAAGCTATCAATATTGCTATGCTTGCGGGTTCTACGAATGGCGTTGGAGCCAATACATTCATGAAGACAGAAGCACGCACGCTGGCATTTTCCGCCTTTATGGCACTCTTAATCGGCTGTGCCGGCATTACCGCCACGCTAGCCTCTAATTCCCAGGCTATTTTGCTCGATGGGTTATTTAACCTTATCTACTTTAGCGTAGCGTTGGTGACGATCAAGGTAAGTAAACTAGCCAGCCGCCCTGATAGCGAATCCTACCCGTTTGGTTACAGTTACTTCGAGTCGCTGGTTAACCTATGCAAAGGGCTACTGATTCTAGGGGTATCCGTCTTTGCCTTGGTGGACGCCATTGCCGCTTTACTGACAGGTGGTCGGGAAATTGCTGCAGGCCTTGCCGTTATCTACGCGCTGTTTGCGACGCTTGCCTGCTCGGTGACCGCGTGGGTTATGCATCGTAGCCAGCGCTATACCCATAGTCCGCTAATTGCGGCTGACAAACTCAATTGGGTAGTCAATAGCATCATTTCCGCCGCAGTACTCGCAGCGTTTTGTATGGTTATGGTGTTTGAGTGGCTGAACTGGAACAACGTGGTGGCGTATGTCGATTCCGTTCTGGTCATGGCAGTGGTGTTGCTTTGCTTGGGCGTACCCGTGCGTATGGCGTCCCAGGCGCTCAAAGAGCTGCTCAATAAAACACCTGATGAAACCATTGCCGCTCCCGTGCGACAAGCCATCTCCACGGCGCTGGCAGGCGCGCATACCCAGGAGGTTCGTGTTCGCATGGTGCGGCCCGGCCGCTTGCTTTATGTCATGGTACACATTGTTCTGCCCGAAGAAGGCACCGGCGCCTCGTTAAAGGCACAAGACGCTCTACGTGAACGTATTGATGATGAGATACGCCGCTGCTATTCGCCGGTGGTGTGCGATGTGGTGTTTACCGCCAATACACACTGGGCCGCGCCTTCCTGTGGATTGCTGATTGATAGGACGCCTTAAAAGCTAATGCCTGACGGATGCTGCGAATACCTAGCCTGACTGATTAGCAGCAGGCCAATGGTAGTGATGGCGCCCATTGATAGCGCTAGCCCAAAGATGGTTAAAGCGGCCACATGGCCTACGGCATCAATTAAAGCGCCGGTGGTAATTACCGGCAGACTAAATCCTATGTAGGCCATCAAAAAATAGCCTGCGCTTACCTGGGTGGACGCCGCTTTGGCTATTTCCAGCACTCCCTTCAAGCCACCTAGATAGATAAACCCGTAACAGGCGCTACTAGCGGCAACCGTTCCGACCAACACAGCCACAAGCATTCCCTGAACCGCTCCCCAGGCGATCACTGTGTAGGCGATCGGTAAGATGACAAGACCCAGCACTGTGGAATGAGCTGGCCGCAGCGCTCTTGCCCAAGGTTGAAATAACACCCCACAGCTACAAATACCGAACGTAGCAAAGCCGCTCCAGGCCGTTAAACCGTGCGCATGTAATGCAGAAGGCAAAATAGCAATCACCAGCCCCACCGTTGCCCAGGCAAGCAAAATGGCCAACCCATAGCCGAGCGTACCGGGTGGGTAGCTGGGTAGTCGCAGCATCGCGCACTTGTTAGGGTTTGGGGCCGTGTTTTTCAGTGTACTAACGGCCACTAATGCGACGACGCCAGCACCCAAATACAACCATAAGCTGGGTGGCGTTATGCTGGGTGTATGGAAGATAAACAAGCTGGTAACCGCCGCCCCCAGGCCAAATCCCATCGCAGTACTGGTTGTCACGTACTTGGTTGCCATGCTGCTATCCCCGCCAGTGAGCAGCCGGTGCATGTAGGTTGGCGCAACCGCTGACGTCAGGGCGGTGCCTATTCCGAGTAAAAACCGAGCCGCTCCCAGGGTCACTAAACCTGGCACGATCAATGTTAGGGAAGTAGCCACAAGGCATAAGAGCAGTGCAGCAATAATCAACGGCTTGCAGCCTACCCGCTCAGACAAACCATTAAGCCCCAACAATACCGGCATAATACCCGCTACATAACAGGCAAAAGCGAGTGTTGTTGCGCCAACGCCCAAGCCATCACGAGCCGCTAATGCTTCATAAAGCGGTGCTTGTAAATTGACCGCCGTGGTAATCATGCACAGCGCAAAAGCCAGCTTGAGGGCGTTCGATCGTCTCGTCACTTTGTACCTGCCTCAGTTTTCATGTGAGCCGTTACGTTCGCACTCTTAAAGAACCGGGATAAGGTACACTCAGCCATTATTACCCAGGCACTGTTCTGCCATTTTGAAGAACAGTTGAGGGCAACAAGGGCGCTTATGAAACTACAGGTTGACCGACACGCTGCCACCCCCATGGCTCAACAGCTGGAAGAAAGCCTTCGCCAGTGGATTCAACACAACGGCGCAGGCGGCGGTCTTCGTTTACCTTCAATACGCCGCTTGGCAGCGACACATAACATCAGCCGTAATGCGGTCATCGATGCCTACGAACGACTAGTGTCGTCAGGTTTAATTCGCTCAAAACCCGGCTCAGGCTTCTATGTTGCGGATAGCGTCGCCGTACAGACCAACCAACAGCGCGCTTCTAGCCCGCTACAGGAAGTCACCAATGGACTATGGGGGCTTTTCGGCGCAGAAGAGAACACCCTCAAGCTCGGCTGTGGGTGGTTGCCCAACACTTGGCGCGAGAGCGACGATCTTACCTACGCTATCCGCCAAGTTACCCGTCACAGCCGCTCAGGAATTTTTGAATACAGTACGCCGCACGGGCTTTTAACCTTACGCCGTCTGCTACAAGAGCGCCTGCGCCCGCTTGCGATTACCGCAGATGCCCAACAGATCGTGACAACCAACAGCGGTAGCCATTCTCTAGATCTGTTAGTACGTTTGCTGCTTGAGCCCGGCGATGTTGTATTTGTGGAATCACCCGGTTATTACAACCTGTTTGGGCTACTGCATTTGCAGCGCATTCGCGTGATTGGGGTCCCCCGCTTAGCCGATGGGCCCGATATCGAGCGCCTGGAAGGTTTGTTAGCCCACCACCAACCCAAACTTTTCTACATTAATAGCGTTTTCCACAATCCTACCGGCAGCACATTGACTCCCGCCGTAGCGCACCGCGTTTTACAGCTTGCCGAGCAGTATGATTTCAGGATCATTGAAGACGATATTTATGCTGATTTTCAGCATACTCCAACCACACGGTTAGCAGCCCTTGACGGGCTTAAACGTGTTATCTATTTAGCCAGCTTTTCAAAAACTCTTTCCTCGTCACTTCGCGTGGGTTTTATCGCTACTCCCCCGGATCTAGTACAACGCCTGGTAGATATCAAAATGCTGACCAGCATTTCTGCATCACTGTTTTCAGAACAGGTACTGGTTATGCTGCTGCAAAACGGCAGTTATCGAAAACTCACTGAACGATTAAGAACCCGGCTTTCCAATCAGATGGCACTAGCATTAACGCTACTAAGAAAATCAGGGTGGGAAGTGTTTACCGAACCGGCGGGCGGTATGTTTGTCTGGGCCAAGCCACCCACGGATGATGAAACGCTTAAGGCAGCTGCACAGCGCTACGAAATCATGCTTTCGCCGAGCCATCTATTCCTACCCGACAATGCGACAACCCCCTGGTTGCGTCTCAACGTTTCCTATATGCAGGACCCTAGAGCCAAAGCGTTTATTGAAGCTAATAGCCGTTAAGCCAACACGCCGAAATAGGTCATCAAGCCAACGATAATGCTAATGGTGATAAAGAACATGAGCGTGCCCGCCATCAAGGCGCCTGCCGCTACGTTGCCCATACCATAACGTTGGCCTAGCAACGGATAGACACTTGCCATGGGAGCGCCTGCAAACAGTAAGCCACCGGCAATCAGTAAAGCGTCATTGCCCGCAATCAGCCACATGCAGATCAAGACACCCAGTGGATGAATGATGAGCTTACCCGTAACGATCTGGCTCACCTCCCCCACTACGCCGCGAATTTGCAGGCCATAGAGCGCGCCGCCAATCGCAAATAGCGCGGCAGGGCCCGCCGCTTTTGCCAACATATCAACCGCCTGGATAACCGAAGTAGGCAGATGTGTATCGGTAACGGCGATCAGAACTCCGATAAACAGGCCAATGAGGATGGGATTTTTAACCAGTTGCTTGAGCGTTTTCTGGAGTGATTTCATAACGCCGCGACCGGCCTGCTGACCCGTTTCGGCTAGGATAAGCGCTAGCGGAATGATCAGCAGGTTCTCGATGATCATATTCAAAGCTAAAAAATTAGCCGCAGGCGGGCCGATAATCATCACCGCGACCGGGTAGCCACTAAACGCGCTATTGGACATCGACATCCCCAGCGCGCTGATACTTCCGGTGGTCAGCGGCTGTTTTTTCAGCATGACGGTGTACCCAAGCGCCAATCCGAAAACACCCAGCGAGCCTAGCCCGTAGGCCAGCAGGTAGTTGATATTGAAAACTTCTTCCAGAGGGTTCTGGGTAATGGCGCGGATTAACAGTGCAGGGAGGGCGATATACAGCACAAATCGGCCCACTCCCTGCATTTGCTCGCGGTTGAGAATACGGATCCGCATGGAAAAATAGCCAACAGCAATCAATAAAAAGATAGGCATGATGATGGCGGCAACTTCAAACATGCGGTGTATCCATACGAGCGTTGATCCTCATGAAGTGTCTGTTTCTGACAATATAAAGCAGATCATAAAAGCGCTATCGTATAACGACAGTGCTATTTACTCTCGATGAATCAATGGGTCAGTGCGATAAGCTCATTATAAAGCGCTTTGGGTAGGGTGATACCATCACGCAGGCTATTTTCTCGGGCCTCAAAACGGCGCTGTGAGGGTAGCCGAGCGCCCTGGCCTAAAATGTTTTCAAACAGCACTTCAGCATGCTGAAGATGACGAGCAGCATCCTGGCCCAAGAAAACGTCCGGCGATATGGCGATAATCAGCTCACCATGAAACGGCTTACCGGTTTTCTGTTCGTTGGCGGGCTGGGTTTCATGGCCCAACACATCACCAATTAGCGGCCCGGCCAATAGCTCAATCATGGTAGACAGCGCCGAACCCTTATACCCGCCAAACGTGAGCATCGCCCCCGCCAGCGCATCTACAGGGCTGGTCGTCGCTTCACCTTGAGCATCAATTGCCCAGCCTGTGGGAATCTGTTTGCCTGCGCGCTTATACAGTTCAATCTCACCGCGCGCCACCACACTGGTCGCAAAATCAAACGTATACGGCGCGCTACCCGGACGTGGCCAGGAAAACGCGATAGGGTTGGTGCCCAACAAAGGCTTCGTGCCACCCGCTGGCGCTACAAAAGCGTGGCTGGGGGTCATGGCAATGCCAATGAGCCCTTCACTTGAAAGGGCCTCGACCTCAGGCCATAGGGCTGAAAAGTGAAAGGCGTTATTGATCGCCAGCGCGGCTAGCCCTGTTTGCCTGGCTTTTTCTACAAGCTGTTCTTTACCCATTTCAAACGCTAACAAGGAGTTACCCTGGCGGGCATTGACCTTAACCACGCTGGGCGCTTGATCAATTACTTCCGGTACGGCATGCGTATCAACGCCGCCATTGAGCGCCGTTTGAACACAGCCGATCAGGCGATATAAACCATGGGAATGGCATTCATCGCGCTGAACCGTCAGCACATTGCGCGTAATGGCTTCTGCATGGGCCTGGTTATAACCATTATGCTGAAGTACGTTCAGGCTCAAGGATTCAGCATCCTTAAGCGATAGGGTAATCTCTTCGCTCATCATCAACTCTCTTCATTTTTATTAGATAGAGGCGTTAAAAAAGCAGGTAATTGCTTACCTGCTTAGGAGTCTGTTCATCATTGAATCAATGTTGCGCATCCCATCCCATGACGACGCTCTGCTGCAGTAAACACCCGAAGATGCCCATAGCTCGCTACGCCTGATCGCGGTACTGCGCGTAGGTATCACGCGCACGGCTAAGATGCTGGTGCATCATTTCTCGTGCGGCGCTGCCGTCACGAGCAAGGATAGCGTTAAGGATATGCGCATGCTCTTCCTGTACCCGCTCCAGGTAGCGTTGGGATGAGAGCGGATTGATATCGTTACTCAGCAGTTTGGCGCGAGGGATAACGCTTTGGCTCCACTGTTCGTAGAACGATTTGAAGAAAGGATTTTTAGTCGCCGTAGCAATAGCAAAATGGAACAGGTAATCCTCTTCTCGAGCTTGCGACTGAGTGGCGTACGCGTTGGCAAACGCTTGGTGTTGCGCTTCCAGCCGCTTCTGGTCTTCAGCATCGTAGCGTAAGGCAGCAAGTTCCGCCGCGGCGGGCTCAAGCGTTAAGCGAAGCTCCAGAAGATAGAGAATGTCTTCCACCGTAGTGGGATTGATACGCTCGGCTGGAAGCGCCTCCACTTTAGAGGAACGCAAGACCGACGTGCCGACACCACGGCGTGTTTCAACCAATCCCAGAGACTTGAGATGAGTGATAGCTTCGCGAATGACCGTGCGGCTAACGCCAAAAGATTCACACAGGCTATTTTCGGTAGGCAGCTTATCGCCAACCGCCACTTTCCCCTGGGTAATCAGCGTCTCCAACTGGTTCGCTACGTGAACAGATAAACTGCCCTGCTGAGCGATCCGGTTAACCTGAAACGACGCCATAGTAGGCGTTTGCTTGGCCATGCCTGTTATCCTTTCCATGTATATATCCAGTTGCACCATAACGTACAACCAGCGCTCTATGTGCTATTGGCTATCGTCTGGATGACCAATAGCAGCAAATTTGCCACCGTGATAACGCACGGCAACATCATCGCAGTCAAGATTACGATCGCGCTGTTCCGTCTCTTCCCGCCAGGGTTCAGAGCTATCTTTTGGAACCCAGCCAAGGAAACCGGCATGAGTATTATCCCACCACTGTTCAGCATTGTCAGATGCCCCATAAACCACGGTATGCTCCAGCCGAGGGGTTGTAAAGGCACGTTTTAACAGGCTAATGAAGTCATTCAGGCTCAGCCAAGTGGCCATCATGCGAGTATCAACGGGCTTGTCAAAACAGGAGCCAATGCGCACGCTAAGTGTCTCGACACCAAACTTATCGTGATAGAGACTGGCCAGATTTTCGCCAAAGCATTTTGAGACGCCGTAAAGCGAATCCGGCCGCTGAGGAACCTGATTATCTATTCGCTGATGGCGCTTATAAAAGCCTATCGCATGGTTGGAACTAGCAAACACGATACGCGGTTTACCATTAAGCCGTGCGGCTTCAAAAAGATTGTAAGTACCAATAATATTGGCATTCAATATATCATTCCAGGGACTTTCAACCGACATCCCGCCCAGATGAATGATGCCATCGCATCCTCGTACCAGCTCGGCTACAGCCTGTTGATCGCTGAGATCCGCCTGGATCAGTTCCTCACCTGGCTGAGCATTGTCCAGAGGTGCAATATCCGAAAGGCGGACATGCTTGGCAAACCCGGCAAGATGCGGACGCAAACTTTTCCCCAATCCGCCAGCCGCCCCAGTCACTAGAATACGATTAAACATGCTATCTCCTGCTTAGTCTGTTGTTTGCCTTGTTGGCATTGAGCGAAGGTGATATCCATCAAAATTGAAATCTAAAAGCCGTAAAGCTTGGCCGGGTTATCAACCAGAATTTTTTGCTGGACGCTGTCAGAGGCCCAATCCAAAAGTACATCAAGCTGCTCGGCGTCATCAGGATAGCGTTCCCGGGGCACCCCCACATGCGGCCAATTTGAGCCCCATAGCACGCGCTCGGGCGCATGCTCAATAAGCCGTTTGGCAACAGGCCCTACATCGTTATACCCCGGACCGCCGGTTAGACTGGTCTCATACGCCCCGCATATTTTTATCCACGCGTTGCCCCGGTCGAGCAACTCGACAATACGGTCTACGCGTTCATCATCAGCCGCTACGGGATCCATGAATTTGCCAATGTGGTCAATGATATAGTCGGTTTGGATGGCCTTGAGAGTGGCCATATAGTCGTTGATCATTCGGCCGTTGAACTGCACCATCAAGTGCCAACCAAGTGGCCGAATGCGCGCTTCAACGTCGCTCAATTGATCCATCCCCACGGCACCACCGGGAAGCTGCATGATACGGGCGCCCCGGGCACCTTGAGAATGAAAGGCATCAATATCTGCCTCCGTAGCATCAGGCCTGACGGCAACAATCGCACGTGCATTTGCCTGCCCGATTTGGGTAACGCCTTCAAGCACGGCCCTGTTATCAAATTGATAAGCATTGGACTGGGTAACAACCACGCGCTCAAGCGAGAGCCTGCGCTGTACTACTTGATAATTTTCAACCGTCGCCAGTTCTTTAACATCGGGGCCGCCAGGCTGTGCGGTGTAGCCCGGCAGATACAAATGCATATGGCAGTCGGTCGCGCCAGCCGGCACTTTCAAACGCGGCGCGCCCCCTTCCAGTGGACGCGTGTTGGCTGGGATGGACATACTCAAAACTCCTTCAAAGCATAGGTAATCAGCGCATCGCGGTTGATTTCAATCCCCAAGCCAGGGCCATCGGGAATGTTCATAACCCCCTGGTGATGCTCTAGGGGCGTTTTAACCACGGCCTGACGAAATGGATTTTCAGTGCGGTCAAACTCCATGATGGGTTCAAGTGGCGAGCGCCGTGGCGGATTGGGCGGCAGTGCAGCCATAAACTGAAGGCTCGCCGCCAGGCATACTGCGGTTCCCCATACGTGAGGCACTAAGCGCACGCCGTGCATGGCGGCCATATCTGCAATTCGGCGCATTTCGCTAAAGCCGCCGACGCCACAGATATCCGGCTGGATGATATCGATAGCCCTGCGTGCAAGCGGCTCCTGCATGGCGTAGCGGCCGTGCCAGTTCTCGCCACTTGCCACGGGAATGGGCTGGCTCGCTCTTACCGCTTGGTAAGTCTCAATCTGCTCAGGGAGTACCGGCTCTTCAAACCAGTCGATACCAAACGCCGCCGCACGCTGGCCTACCTCGATGGCTTCCAGATAATCGTAGCCGTGATTGGCATCAATCATAAGGCGCACATCCGGCCCGATTGCTTCACGCACGGCCTCAATCACTTTCAGATCTTCTTCAACATCAAAGCCGATCTTGATCTTTACGGCATGAAAGCCTTCGTGACGATAGCGCGCTACTTCCGCCGCTACGTCGCTGACACGCTCAACACCCTCGCGGCAAAACGAGCCGGTGGCATAGGCGCGCACAGATTCACGGAACCTCCCACCAAGCAGCGTGGAAACAGGTACGCCGAAGTGCTTGCCCTTGATGTCCCAAAGCGCAATATCGATACCGCTCAGAGCAGTCATGGTTAAGCCACGCTGGCCCTGATCACGCAGCCGATTATAAAGGTTAAGCCATACTTTCTCTGTTTGCAGCGGGTCTTCGCCAATCAGCGCCTGGGCGTATACCTGGACAATGGCCGCATTGGGCTTGGCAGGCCCCAAGCACTCGCCCCACCCAATGGTGCCGTCTTCACAAATGATTTCGACTAAGCAGTGCTGGCGGCGCGTGAATGACATCGAAGCACTTTCAAACGCTGTTTCAAGCTTATGATCCAGAATATAAGTCTTGACCGCTTCTATTCTCATGGCTGATTTTCCTGTCATGGCGTTATCTAAAAAGGCCAGGTAGCGTTAATGAAACTGCCGGGATGTAAGTCACCAGCATTAGCGCTACAAACAGCGCCAGGAAGAAGGGCCAGATGGTGCGAACTGCATGCTCAATTTTAATTTTCCCGATCACGCAGCCCACAAACAGGCACGCGCCTACCGGCGGGGTACATAAACCCAGCCCCAGGTTCATCATTAAAATGATGCCGAATTGGATAGGATCCATGCCAAACTGCATGGCTACCGGCAGGAAGATGGGCGTGCAGATCAGGATTAACGCCGCCATATCCATGATCATGCCCAATACCAGTAGAATCAGGTTAAGCATCAAAAAGATAACCACAGGCTTGTCTGAAATCGTCATTAACCCGGTGGTCAGCATTTCAGGCACGTTATAGAGCGCCAGCATATAAGAGAAAGCCGATGCGCAGCCCACCAGAATCATGACCAGCGATGTGGTTTTAACCGACTGAATAACGGCAGCCTTGAAGGACGACCACTTAAGTTCACGGTAGACAAGCCCGGTCACGATAATGGCGTAGATGGCGCCAAAAGCCCCGGACTCCGTTACCGTCAAGATGCCCGAAAGAACGCCGCCGACAATAATGACAGCGGTCATCAAGCCAGGCAGCGAGGCGATCAGGCTAAGAAACAGGGCTTGCCAGCCGGGAAATGCCTCACCTTTATAGCCACGCTTAACGGCCACGATATAAGCGGCCACGGCCAGGCTTAAGCACATCAGGATGCCAGGCACGATACCGGCAATAAAAAGCTGGGTAACGGAAATACCGCCGCCCGCCGCTACGGCATAGAGAATCATGTTATGGCTGGGCGGAATGACCACGCCGGCGACCGACGAGGTCACCGTAACGTTGACGGCATAGTCAGCGTCGTAGCCCTTCTCTTTCATCACCGGGATAAGAATCGAGCCCAAGGCAGACGTATCGGCTACCGCTGAACCCGAGATGCCGCCAAACAGCATCGAAGAGCTTATATTGACCATCCCCAGACCGCCGCGCATCCTCCCCACCATAGCGGAGGCCAGGCGAACAAGCCGGGTTGAAATGCCGCCGTGAAGCATCAGCTCACCGGCGAAAATGAAAAACGGAATCGCCAGTAGCGAAAAAACGGAAATGCCGGATAAGATACGTTGAAAGGCGACAAACAGCGGTAGCCCTTCATACATAAACGCAGCGACAGCGGCCAGCCCAACGGCAAAAGCGACCGGTGCACCTGCGACAAGGCCGAGAAAAAAAATTCCAAACAGTATCATCAGCCCCATGACTTATGCCCTCCCAGCGTTTCGAGACAGTAATCGTTGCACTATATCCGCCCCTGCAAACAGCATGATCAGCACGCCACAAATTACCAGTGGGGCTGCACGCCAGCTTTCAGAGAGACCAATCATTGGAATAGCCCTTTCCATGTTTGTCATGACCAGCTTCCAGCCCTGAGCCACCATAAAACCACCAAATACAAGAATGAAAAGATCCGAGATGTGGTGCATTAATCCGCGCAGAAAAGGAGGAAAGCTCTCTCGAACAAAGTCGATATTCAGATGGCTGTGGTATCTGACGCCGGCAGCGGCGCCCAAACAGGTGATATATACCACTAATATCAGGGAGGTTTGCTCTACCCAGGTTGGCGTGTTGTTAAGCACATAACGTCCAAAGACTAGCCAACCGAAAGTAGCAATAAGAACGACCAGCATGATGCCCGCCACAAGCACGCATAGCTCAGCCATGCCATCCAACACGCGGTCTACAGAGCCTTCTTTTGTCGTGCTTTTTCTACTGCTGGGTGTTTCAAGCTCTATACTCACGACACATTTCCTTTTAATCTTTCGGCGGCATCAAGCCGCCGAAAGGAAGTCATAAGAAAATTATTGAGCGGCTCTGATTTCCTCGATCAGCTCACCCGTGCCCGGGTTATTAGCGATAAAGTTTTCATACATCGGCTCCATCAATGTTTGGAAAGCCGCTTTATCTTCTACTTCATTAATTTCCACGCCGTTATCCAAGATAATCTGACGGCTCTCTTCAGAGCTTTCGACCCACAGCTCACGTTGCATGGTGGAAGCATTCATCGCTTCTTCACGAACGATTTCCTGGTCTTCTTCGGATAACTTGTCCCAACTGGCTTTGGCAACACACAGGCACTCGGGAATAATCAAATGCTCGGTTAAGGAGTAGTATTCCGCCGCTTCGTAGTGGTTGCTGGATTCAAAGGAGGGGTAGTTGTTTTCAGCACCATCCAGAACACCGGTGGTTAAACTCTGGTAAACCTCGCCATACGCCATTGGCGTCGCATTGCCGCCAAGCGCCTCCATCATCTCGACGTAAAGATCGTTATTCATGACCCGGATCTTTAAGCCCTGAACATCTTCTGGGGTGTTGATCGGATGCTTGGTGTTGTAAATGCTTCTGGCGCCTGAATCGAACCAGGAGAGCACTACCAGACCTTTATCTTCCAATGCATCAGCAAAGCGCTGACCAATCTCGCCATCCATTACCGTGTGCATATGGTCTACATCGGTAAATAGGAAAGGTAGCGAGAAAACATTCGTTTCCTTAACAATGGGTCCCATGGGCCCCATATTGAAATTAGCGAAATCCAACGCACCATTGCGGGTTTGCTCAATCGCATCAGACTGATCACCCAGCACGGCATTGTTGTAAACACGGGGGGTAACGCGCCCTTCTGTTTGCTCTTTAACTGCCTCGGCAAAGGCTTCAAGCGCTACCGTATTGGGGTAACCGTCAGGGTGAATATTCCAGCCCCGCCAGTTATCGGCTTGGGCAGAAACAGCAGCGGCTAATAGCGAGACACCCGTTAGGGCAAACAGCGCTTGGCGACGGATAGTTTTTGTTTTCATCACTTAAAACCTCTTATTATTACTTGTGGTTTTTTTCAGCTTTTAGAAAGAACGCGCTACACCAACCAGGCGCTCTAACTGCTGGCGTTGCTCTTGGGTGGGCATGGTTAAAGGCGCACGAACGCTTCCAGCCGGGCGGCCGATAATATCCGCGCCTTCTTTAATCAAGCTAACCGCGTAACCGGCTTTTTGATCACGCAGATCAATAAATGGAATAAAGAAATCGTTCGTGATTCGTTTAACGACGTCTTTATCACCGTTGCGGAGCGCTTTATAAAACGTAACCGCCATATCGGGTACAAAGTTGAATACCGCAGATGAATAGGTATTAACGCCAATTGACAGGTACGCTTCTGCGAAAATCTCTGCCGTAGGCACACCGCCCACATACACTAAGCGATCACCGACCGTTTTAATGATTTTGTTGAGTGCCTGAATATCGCCTTTACCATCTTTCAAACCGATAAGGTTCGAGCAGGCATCCGCGAGTGCTTGCACCGACTCGGCATTCAGAACCCCGTTCCCTCGGTTGTAGTAAATGACGTTGATATCAGTGGCATCACAAATTTGCCGCGCATACTCGACTAATCCATCCTGCGGACACTCTGTCAGGTACGGGGGCATCAACAAAATACCATCGGCACCGGCTTCAGAGGCGGCATCAGCAAAGGCCTTGCCCGCTTCAACACTTAACCCAGCGCTTGCGATTACCGGCAGCTTACCATCGACTACTTCCACCGCTACACGAACAATCTGGCGATACTCTTCAAGCGTCAAATTGAAAAATTCGCCCGTACCACCAGCTACAAACACGGCAGAAATGTCGTGGCTGATAAACCACGCTAAGCGCTCGCGGTAGCTTTTTTCGTCAAATTTTCCGTTCTGATCAAAATCGGTAATGGGAAATGACAGTAGTCCATCTCCAACTGCTTGTATTACTTCTTGTTTGGAAAATTTCACAGAAACGTCCTCATGCTTTCTCATCCATGTTTAATTACATGGCAATAGGTAAAATCGTAGTAAACTAGTTATTTGTCATACATCATACAAACTAGAAAATAATCAACACGCGCAACACCTGCAAGTAAAAAGCTTTAAGCTTCGACCAAAGTGCTAGCGTCTAAAATATCTTTTAAAAACCCAGTAATTTTTTTAAGCAATAAAAACAAGATTTTGCCCTAGAGGGTGCACCTTCATGGAGAACAATAGCCCCTAAGCAATTTTGCCGGAACCAACTTAATATCGGTAGGCATCAAATATTGATGATTAAATCCGGCTTAAAAAGCGGTGAATTAAACTCATCCGGATATCCGCCAGGGTTAGCCAGTACGCGCGTACCGGCATATATAAGATCCACCGGTTCATGAACGTGACCGTGTATCCATAGATCCATTTTGCCCATCAACTGCGGCAGATGAGAGGCAAAGGCTGGGGATAGCGCATCACCTAAATATTGATCAGGAATGCAGTGGTGAAGCGGCGCATGATGGCTGATCACTACCCTGGGACCATCAAACGGCTTGGACAGTTCGCCTTCAAGCCAAGCGAGGGCTTCAGTGTGCAGCTGCTGACTCGCTTGGGGTGTCAACGTCGTGCCCGGTGACGTTTGGATGATTCTGAAATCGGGCATGTAGCGCAGCGCTTTGGACTCGGTATGGGCTGGATTTTTCGTCGGATCACTGGCGTAAAGCGCAAAATCGGTCCAGAGGGTCGTGCCATAAAAGCGTACGCCGTTGAGCGTGACGGCGCGGTTATCCAGCAGTTCGATATCAAGCCGCTTGGCCTCTTTCTTAAGCTCTTCGCGCATCAGCGGCATACAGGTGCCATAGAACTCATGGTTCCCCGGCACAAACAGAATTGGCAGCGTGGGAAACTGCGCCCGTGCCCAGATTAAGCCTTCAGCTTTATGATGAATATCCCCCGCTAACATCACAACATCGGCCTTTACATCGGATAACGGGCGGCTGTCCGCAAAGTGCTCCAAGTGCAGGTCGGATAAAATACGCAGACGCATCCAATCTCCTTAACGGGAAAGCTCTTCGATAAACGAGTCGATAAGCCTGATCACCTGCGCTTCATCTTCGCGGTGAGGGGTGTGGTGAAGGTTTTTAAGTATTTCGCAGTGCGCCGGGCCTTGGATATACCGGGCAATACGTTCCGGCTGGCGGTGCGAGCCATATTCATCTTTCTCGCCGTGCAATACCAATGTGGGGCAATGCACGCGTTCAAGCGCGGGTACCAATGACCAGTTGATGAAGTCAGGATGCAGCCACGTATTAACCCAGGCATCTAACACCCAGCGGGCTTTATGACCGTGATATTTTTCCAGCTTTGAAAACTGTTCTGGCGCTTTAAAAGCGGCTTTTGCCTGTTCGATACCAGAACGTGTACGCGCCTCGTTAGCCGATTGAGCAGCAATCGTAATCAGCCCCAGACACCGTGACGCATAAGCGCCAGCACAGTGAATGGCCATGCAGCCGCCCACGCTATGGCCTAATACAATAAAGCGGTCTATCGCAAGCGCTGCACATAAAGCGGCAAAATCAGTGCCGGGTTCATCGTCAATAAAGCTCAACGGTGGCGGCTCAAGACAGGCGCTCGATTGACCAAACCCCAGCCGGTCATAGGCAATAACGCGGTGTCGGGTCTTTTCGCATAGCGCTGCTGGAAAGCTACGCCATAAGGCGGTACAGCCGAGAGAGTCGTGTAATAAAATAATCGGTGTATCAGAACTCAGCGCCGAGGGTTCCCAGCTGCGTGCAAACAGGTGTCCGTGAGACAATGACACCCAGTGGTCGTGATAAGCGATTGATGAGGTCATGGCGTAGCTCTATTGTTATTAAGCCTTTTTAAAACATATGTTGAAGACATAAGCTATGTGCCTAAACCAACATAGCACGTCGAGATATTCCGCAAAAACAATCTGCCAAAACAATCTGCCAAAACAATTTTTCAAAGACTATCTATCAAAAATTGTCTATCAAAATCTATCTATCAAAACCTATCCATCACAACACTGCATAACCACTTAGCATTTTAAGAAGCAATTCTGCAGCAAGTAGACGACTTCATCTATGCGTCTGTTTAAGCCGTCCTTGGCCGGATAAAGTGCGGCAGACGCTATGTGTCAGTCATTTACCTTGCGCGGCATTTTAAGAGCCAGTGAGAACGGTCGTTCCTTGCGACACTTGACAAAGCGCTTTACAGATATCACACGCGCTCTCCCCCCGACCCATCAGTTAATTCTACTATCGTGAGTTTTCAAGCCCACAGAACCTAGCGGCTCAGAACCCATTTTTTGCCATTTCCTCTCCTCGCATCCACTTTTCCACCTACGTGCATAATCTATCGAACGGAGCTTTCACACCCCTGCTGCATCGCAGCAAAAAACCGCTACACTTTACGAAGTACCCTATCTGGAGAATCCCACGATGGCCTTCCCGCTAATTCCTACTTCTTACGATGGTGATGTTCTACCCTTCTGGAGGCTCCAAGCATTATGGCAACGCACCTCCATGGAGCACTGAAAGCACACCTAGGCTAAGCATTTGGTTTTAAATGTAGTGTGATAAGAATAATCACCGGGACCAGAGCTTTTTTTGGCTCCGTGAATTATTTATGAAAAGCTTTTCCATTCAACGATGTAAGCAATTGCTTACAAGCGATGGTCATTTACCTACACCTTTTTGGCTAGCTCTGTGCTTAAAAAGCGCCTACTATCTAGCTTCGCAAGCCAATGCTGCGTCGCACAATAGAAAGTTTCATAACAAGGATATTAGATAACCTTCACAACAGGAGTGCATGCCATGCAACACTCAGCAACTCAATATTCGGCAACCAGCGCCTACATTATGGAAGTATGGGCACAACATGCCCTAAAGCAGCGCGCAGCGTTTGATGCGCTGGCTGCCTACATGCTCAAGCTGTAAGCGCTTTACAATGATATGCTTGAATCAACGCCTCACTATGAGGCGTTATTTGTTTAAATAAAGGCAAACCTAGGCCGGGCTATGCCTCAACGCTTTCGACTAGGTTTCCTTAAAAATATTCATGCGCTTTATAGCCTGACATGGATCACTGTCAAAGAACATTTGAACCAAGCATCCCCTCTCGATAAATCCGCTCTCTTCATAACAATGGAACGCCTTGACGGTTTTCACCGTAACGATCAAAACGTCTTATGAATATTGATGTTAGCTAAGCAGCTGAGAATTTTATAGTTATTTTCTCGGACAGGTATGGAGTTATATAACGAATTAATCTAATATTAATTAGGCTCATTAAAGCATTATTTTCAACGTGCCATTTTACTCGTATATAAACACATTGACTAAGGAACTGACAATGCCATCACCTTTG